>VHAW01000040.1 GCA_016872225.1 Sphingomonadales bacterium
AGGTACAGTACCGCATACAGGTTCACTTGGACCCAGCCAAGCATACGTTGCACGGTCGATTGGTTTTGGATTATACCAACCAATCCCCACATTCCTTGGATCGTTTGGTCATGCATTTGCATCCCAACGCCTATTCCAGCTATCGAACGGCCTTTGGGCAACAACAGATTGCAGGGGGGAGTACCCGCTTTCGTTATGCTCCGGACAGCCTCCGTGGAGGCATGGATTCCTTGGATTTTTGGAGTGAAGGACGTTCCTTGCGATGGGAATATTGGCATACCGATACCCCGGATATTGCAACCGTTTTTTTGAATCAACCGTTGTTACCGGGGGCTACGCTTCGTTTGGAAACCCCTTTTAGGGTCCGCATACCCGGCGATTTTTCGAGAATGGGCCATGTAGTCAATCAATACCAAATAACCCAATGGTACCCCAAGCCTGCCGTGTACGATACCAAGGGTTGGCATCCTTTGCCTTACTTGGATCAAGGCGAGTTTTTTAGTGAATTTGGTTCGTTTGAGGTGGATATCACGGTTCCAGAACATTACCGGGTCGCCTCCTCCGGGGATTTGCAGACCCCCTCCGAACAGGTCTGGTTGGATTCTTTGGCTCGCTATGCTTCAGAACTGGACTCGTTTCCGCCCCTAAAGGCCCGCCAAGATTCCATGAACCCAGCCACGGCATCTACCAAAACCCTACGGTACACCTTGGAGCAGGCCCATGATTTTGCTTGGTTCTGTGCGCCGGATTATTATGTGCGTCAAAGCCAAATCCAAATCGAGGACCGTCTTGTCAAGACCTATGCATTTTTTACCGGCCGTAACAAACCCTGGAAGGACGCGACCCTCTACGTGGATTCCTCGGTTTATTATTATTCCCAATGGCTGGGCCCCTACCCCTACAACACCTGCACGGCCGTCGAAGGAGCATTGCGTGCAGGTGGTGGCATGGAATACCCCACCATCACGGTCATCTCCGCGGGTGGTGGCTCACCCTTGCTTTTGGATTTGGTCATTGCTCACGAAGTTGGCCACAATTGGTTTTACGGAATCTTGGCCTCCAACGAAAGAGATCATCCCTTTATGGACGAAGGTTTTAATTCGTTTTATGAAACCCGTTACCTGCGCACCCGGTATCCGGGTCAAAACGAGCTAAGCGCCCAATTCGAAAAAGCCCCCAAAGCTTTGAAACGGCTTTTGGAACCTTGGCCGGATCTTAACAGCCTTTCCCTTTTGCTGTCTTTGCGTCGCGGCAAAGACCGTTCCCTCTGGCATTCGCATACCATGGATTACGATGGCGAAACCTACGGGACCCTGGCTTACAAGAAAACGGCAATGGAATTGCTCTACCTGGAAGCCTACTTGGGCAGAGAGGAATTTGATCAACGAATGCAGGCCTATTACAGGACCTGGAAATTCAAACACCCTGCGCCCGATGATATGGAACGCATCCTCAAAACCAAAAGCTCGACTTTGGATAAGCAGCAAGAACAAGTCTCCGTGGCCTCCAAGTCGGTGGATTGGTGGTTCGAAGAACGTCTGCGCAAAGCAATTCCTCTGGATTATCGTTTGGTCAGGCAGCGAGTTCGATCGACGGCGAGCGGCTGGGAACTTGAGGCCAAATTGAAGGGGCTGGGGACCACAACACCCCTACGGGTCGGCATTACAGATGCTGCGGGCTCCCTGGTTCGTCAGGAATGGATGGAAGGTTTCCGAGGGTCTAAAAGTTTTCGTTGGGATTTGACCGTGGAACCTCAACGGTTGATGCTGGACCCTACCCAAAGCCTGCCTTTGTATTGGCGGTCTTCGGCGCATAACAACAAGCACGCTGTCTGGAAACCATCCCTTCCCTTGGATTTTGAGGGTGGTCGCTTCTCTTGGATCCCCTGGGTTAATTACTTGGAAACCGAGGGCTGGACCCCAGGACTGGTGGTCATGAGTCCGCTCATCTTACCCACCAATTTACAATACCTGGGTTTGCTCCAATGGGGAACACGCAGTCACGCTTGGAGCGGATCTGCCAAAATCGACTACCACTGGTTTCCTAAACAATCGTACGGACCGCATTGGACCGCGGGATTGAATTGGAGGCGATTTGAACGATTGGGTCCACTCAATGGGGGCACCCTTCATGGGTATTGGATTCGTTCGGCTCCCCAGGATCCCCGCCGTCCAGGACATCGCCAGCAATTGGAATTGGGATGGCGCCAACGCTACAACGGGGGGGTGGTTGAGGCCTACGGGCCCCGTGCGACGGAGTCCAACCCCAAGAACACGAATTCATTCAATGCGGGTCGTTCGGCCTGGGCCGGGGATTCGGTGGTCATTCCAACCGGTATATGGCCCTATCTCCGCGGCACTTACCAGTACGGTACGGTTTTGAACAGCCAAGGTTGGGGCTGGATGCTCCAAACGGGTCGCGCCAACGGGTCGCGCTCAGGGTCGGCGATGCCTGCTCGCTTGGACCTGTATGCAAATACAAGTCGCTTGTTGGGGGAAGGTGCTCATCGATGGCGTTTGAACACCCGCCTTTGGGGTGCCTACGCCCATGCTGCGTTGCCTTATCGGGATGAACGAGGTCAATTAGGTCGAATTTTTAATGGACCGGGCTTGTACAGTCCTGCCGGATTGGGGGGGGCTCAAGAGTACAATGCCCAAGATTTGTTATGGGCGAGGCCTCAGATGGTCAAAATGGATGCCTTGACCAGCACGGAGTCGGTTAAACAATGGATTACCGATGCGGCATGGGGTGGCTTGGGCGGTCGTCAAGTCATCTTGCGCAATGCTGGATTTCGCACCCCGGCAGGGGCTTACAGTCAGTTTTTGTTGCAACACATGACACAACCTTTGCAGTACCAATTTGCGCTGAATGTAGAACTCGATTTGCCCCGAACCTTGGTGAAATTACCCCTGAGTGTTTTTGCGAATGTTCAACGCAACAACTGGAATGGACGTAGCCCCGTATTGCCTTTGGCGACGATCGCGGATCTTATTCTCGACGGTGATCCTTGGTTGGCACCCCTTCCAGCGCTGAGTTGGGAAACGGGAATCACCCTCAAAGCCTTTCCGTTTAATCAGTTTCATTGGTTAGCTGCGGTCAGCCCCGATTTGCAAAAGAACTTTGTCCAGGGTACGCTAGGGGCCAAGGTTCCTTGGTACACCCGCTGGTCCTGGACCCTCGACCTCAGTGCGCTGTTTCCTCATAAACTTATCTTTTAATCCCTCCGCGGTGCAATGTATTTTTGCTGGCCTTGCAAACAGCGACCCCTAAATTTAAAGCCATGAAACCATCGATGAATTCTATCTTGAAAGCCCTTGAATTGCAAAGTTTGGAATCGGGCGCATCCACAGGGCGTCGATTTTTGAAGGCGGGGGGAACCTTGTTGGAATCATATTCGCCGGTGGATGGGGCTTTGATGGGTTCGGTAACCCAAGCGGGTCAGGCGGATTATGAGCAGGTCATGGCGGCAGCGGTGACAGCCTTCCAGGAATGGAGGAACGTACCTGCGCCACGCCGTGGGGAATTCGTTCGCCTATTGGGCGAAGAATTTCGTCGGCTCAAAGAACCTTTGGGCCAATTGGTCTCCTACGAAATGGGCAAAAGCCTCCAAGAAGGTTTAGGAGAGGTTCAGGAAATCATTGATATCTGCGATTTTGCAGTTGGCCTCTCTCGTCAATTGTATGGACTCACCATGCACAGCGAACGCCCCGGTCACCGGATGTACGAACAATGGCATCCCTTGGGTGTGGTGGGGGTGATTTCCGCTTTTAATTTCCCGGTGGCCGTTTGGAGTTGGAATGCTATGCTTGCCTGGGTCTGCGGTAATGCATGCGTTTGGAAACCTTCCGAAAAAACGCCCTTAACGGCTTTGGCTTGCCAAAAAATCACCGCTCGTGTGATGGAATCGTTTGGGGCAACGGAAGGTCTTAGTGGCTTGGTAATTGGCGGCGCTCAAGTGGGGGAATGGCTCAGCCACGATTCCCGTATTCCTTTGGTATCGGCCACAGGTTCAACCCGGATGGGCAAGGCGGTTGCCACGGCGGTTGCCGGCCGTCTCGGTCGCTCCTTGCTGGAATTGGGCGGGAACAACGCCATTATTGTTTCATCCGAAGCGGATCTAAAATTAGTGACGGTGGGTGTGGTATTTGGCGCGGTGGGTACGGCAGGACAACGTTGCACCACCACCCGCCGACTCATTGTTCATGAATCGGTATATGCCGATTTGACCAGAATTTTGGTTTCGGCCTATGCGCAATTGCGGATTGGCGATCCTCTGGACTCCAACAACCATGTGGGGCCGCTCATCGACCAGCAGGCGGTTCAGGCCTATACCCAAGCCATCAAGAAAGCCCAGGAACAGGGTGGTAGTGTTTTGGTCGAAGGGGGCGTGTTGAGCGGAAGCGGCTTTGAATCCGGTTGTTATGTCAAGCCTTGTGTTATCGAAATTGCGGCGGATGCCCCCATGGTGATGCACGAGACCTTTGCCCCTATTCTATACGTTCACTCCTGTAGGGATTTGAATCAGGCGATTCAAATTCAAAATTCCGTTCCCCAGGGATTGTCATCGGCCCTATTCACTCGCAATTTATTGGAAGCCGAGCAATTTCTTTCGGCCTCGGGTTCCGATTGCGGCATTGCCAACATCAATATCGGTACATCGGGGGCAGAAATTGGCGGGGCCTTTGGAGGAGAAAAAGAAACCGGGGGAGGTCGCGAATCCGGTTCGGACAGCTGGAAAGCCTACATGCGTCGCCAAACCAATACCATCAATTACACCGACCGTTTGCCTCTGGCCCAGGGGATACGCTTTGAGATTTAATTCTTTAAGCAATTCGAATTTTCAAGCAATTCGACGATCAGAAATTCCAGCGGCGGATGGAGGGGCAATCCGGAGCAAGAGGAGTGAGCCGTACATACGTTTCTTTGGCCTTATTCTCAATCCAGTGATTGAGCTTATCGATTCGTTTGATTTGCAGGGCTGTGTTCTGAATTTTTTCGTAATCGCTTTCCAAAGAGGTTCGGTGAGGGGTGCTCCGTTTGCGTAACAAAACAAGGCGAAATCCCTGTTCTCCACCGGGAGCAACATAGGGCTGCACTTCCGAATATTCACCTTCATTGATCTTTTCGATGGCGTAGTAAAGTTCCGGGGTCAGTTGATCAATGGGCCATGCCATACTACCGCCTTGGGGTGGTGGAAGCATCCCGCTAAAGGCTTTGGTTTCTGGATCATCGGAAAACTTGCGGACCGCATCAGTAAATGAAATTTTGCCGATGGTGAGCAGGCTGCGGACAGAGTCGAGAAGATGGCGGGCCTCGCTTTGTTCACGGCTTCCTATGGGCGGTTTGATCAGGATATGACGGCATTGAATGCGTTCACCCCGACGGGCGATAAGCTGAATGATGTGGTATCCAAAGGAAGTTTTGACCACTGATGAAACTTCCCCGGATTTGAGGCGAAAGGCCACGGCTTCAAATTCCGGAACCATGTCCCCTCGACCAAAAAAGCCAAGCTGCCCCCCCTCCCTGGCTGAGCCGGGATCTTGAGAATACAGGATGGCCAGGGTCGCGAAGGATTCACCTTTAAGAATGCGTTCCCGCAGGCCTTGGATTTTGTCTATGGCGAGGGTTCGGTTTTCGAGCCCTGCCTTGGGCTTGACCACCAATTGCCCAATCTCGACTTCGGCGGGAACCAAAGGCAGACTGTCCAAGGGTATTTTGGCAAAGTAGGCCTTCACTTCGGCAGGGGAAATTTGAACATCAGAGGTGATTTTGTCCCGCATTTTCTGGGACAGCAACATGTCTTTGATCTGAGGTCGGAATTCTTCGCGGATTTCGGGCATGGTTTTGCCATAGAATTCTTCGAGCCGTTCCTGGCCTCCCATCATCCCGGCGAAATGGCGTATGCGTCGGTCCAATTGGTTGTCTACCTCTTCAGGGGAAATAATCAAAGAATCGAGCTCGGCTTGCCGTTGCAGCATTTTGCCTAAAATCATTTGTTCAAACAACATGCATCGCATGGCTTCGCCAGAATCCGGATTGTAGCGACCCTCTTGCCGCTCCTGATCCGTGGAGTTTCGGTATTCGGTTTCTAACTCGGATTGCAGGATGATTTTATCACCAATCTGCGCTAAAATTCCCTCCGAAATCCGACTCTTGTTGGGATTGGATGGGGTATGGCTATCTCTTGACGAAAGGCTATCCTTGGTATTGGGAACTTCCTGCCATACAACAGTTTCCTGTGTAAAGGGAACCTGAGACGCTAGCGCTTGACCAAAAATAAATGAAGCATCAAGGACGAGCCAAATTCCAAGGACGAGCCAAACTGTGTGTAGAAATCGGTTCATCGCAGGTGAACGGAATTCGGCGAAGGGGGGTCTGTGATGAGCCTATTCAAGAAAACGGATGGTTGGGATAGCTTTTGCCTTATTCTGTCGGCAGCAGACTCTTGAAAACGTCGTGGTTGATTTGAACCGGGTAGGATTGCTTGAGTTCGGCAATCCAGCGGGTTTCCAATTCGGTTTGGTAATCGGAGGTAAGTTGCCCACGGGCCTCGTTCATCTTTTTGGGTCCAGCAGGAATAAGTTCTTTGATGTGTACCACCACCCATTGTTTGTTGCGTTCAAAGGGTCCCACCAGGGCTTTTTTGCGGGGTAGTGAATCTAAAACGGCCTGACTGCCGATTTCGTATTTGCCGCTGATGGCCTTGACATGCAGAGGATTTTTGGCGTTCCAGGTTTTGGAAATTTCTTCAGGGGTCATCTTGCCTTTCTTCACCGCCTTGCGGATTTCTTTGGCCACCTCTTCGTTGAGGCAGGTATAGATTTCTGCGTCGGTACGTTCCTTCCATTGGTACATTGTGGCTCGTCCTTCAAAGAATTTCGCAAGGCCGTCGGTATCGCTCATGGCCATGGACCATACCTTTTGGTCCATCAAATCAAAGAGTAAAATTCCTTCGCGGTACTCTTTCATCAAAGCCGCAAAGGCAGGGTATTTGCTTTCCAATCGGCTGTCTTCGTAAGCGATAATGGCTTTGTTGGTGCGGGCTTTGTACACATTGCGCAGGTGGATAGCAGGATCTATTCCTGCGGCATTCTTCTGCTCTTCTTCTAGCCACATGGCCAGCTCGGATTGCTTGAGGACGACATCGCCGTAGCGATGCACCACGGTATCGCCCATAATGGTGGTCGGGGCAGCAGGGGTTGGGGTTTTGTCAAAAGTCCCTTTGCTTTTTGGACTTTTGGAGCTGTCTTTTTCTTTGGAGATGCGTTGGGCATCCCAATTTCCTTGAGAGACTTTCATCGCCCATGCGGTTGGGGCTTTCCATTCAAGTTTGCGGTACAAACTGTCCACGACGGAGTTGAATACGGCCTCAAGAGCCTCTTTGTTTTCGGTGAATTGGTATTCAGCTTTGAGTTTGACAATCAGGTTCTCGGTGTTTTGGTTAGCACGGGTGTCACGGGCAATTTTGAGTTCCAAATCACCTTTGGCTTGTTCAAATCCAGGTACTGGGCGGTGTTCAATGCGCTTGAGAATATGCCATCCATAGGGCGTTTGAACCGGGGCAGAAAGGTCTCCGTCTTTGGCGAGTCCAAAAGCGGCTTCCTCAAAATCTGGGATCATTCTCCCCGTTCCGAAGAACGGTAACACACCTCCTTTATCGGAAGTACTGGGGTCTTCGCTGTGCTGTTTGACGAGTGACTCAAAGGATTCCCCCGCTTTGATATTAGCCATTAAGGTGTCTAATTTGGCTTTGGCCTGGGCCTTGAGGGTGTCGTTGTCGGTGGCAGGGCTTTTGATTAGGAGATGAGCCACCCGAATTTCGCCTCTAGCTTTCCGGCGGTCAATTACCTTGAGAAAATGATATCCGTATTGTGTTCTGAACACCGGAGAAAGAGAGCCCATAGGGGTATTGAAGGCCATTTCTTCGAAAGGGTAAATCATGCGAAACACCGAGAAATACCCAAGGTCTCCGCCATTTTCAGTCGCGGAAGGATCTTCCGATTTGGCCATGGCCCATTCATTGAAATCCTTGCCGTCCACAATATCTTGGCGCAAAGCCAATGCTTTTTGATAGGCCGTGAGGCTGTCTGATGGGGATGCATTTTCGTCCACCCGCACCATAATATGGGCGGCCCGGACTTCCAACTGCGAACGCTCAAAGGCCTGGTCTAAGAGAAATTTCCCGGTTTCCTTGTCGCGCAAATAGGGTTGGGCCAATTGATTGCGATACCCTTGCAATTCTTCTTTGAAACGTGTGGTCGTATCCATGCCCAAACGAACGGCTTCGCGGACTTTGAGCTTGAACTTGACGTAGAGATCAAGGTATTCCTCCCATTCAGCGCGGGTTGGTGCTGTTTTTTTGAAATTATTCTTGTTGAAAAGGGTGCTGAATTCGTCGGTGCGGATTTGTTCAGCGGGCATATCGCCGCCGCTCACTTCGAAAAGGATTGGGGCAGGGGTAGAGCCGTTGCCTTGAGCGAAGGCTTTCAGGCCATTGACAAACAGAATAGTCCCAAGAGTGATTCCGAATACCGTGAAGGGCTTGAATGCATGGATTTTCATGGATTGTTGCTTTTGATAGGTTTGTTTCTAAAGGGAGGGCAAAAATAACTCAAAGCCTTCTTTGAACGGCAGTTTTGCGGTGAAATGAGCTGGCTGAATCCTTTTATGGGGCTCAACAATGTCCCAACCCCTCTCAGAGTCAATCGGTCTAGGTTGAAAGCGCTGCTCTGGGGCGGCATTTGTCCCGCTTGTGGCCAAGGAATGGGGAATACGCCTGCGCTGACCTGTTTGGACTGCGCATTGGATCTGCGTCGTGCTTCTAAATACGATGGAAGGTGTTTGTTGGAGGACTTGGTATGGCGATTGCCCCTGAGGGATGCGAACACGCTTTGGATGGCTCCACCAGGTTCAGTTGCGGAGTCCTTGTATAAAGCCCTCAAATTTGGGGGCAAACCTCATCTTGGCATGCCGATGGGGGTCATGATGGCTTACCAACGGGACCGTTGGCATCCACCCCCTGATTTGGTCGTTCCGGTCCCCCTGACGCCCAAGCGCATGTGGAGCAGAGGCTACAACCAAGCCGCCCTTTTGGCCCATGGCATGGCCAACCGTTGGGGCATTCCTAGCCTTACGCATGGGTTGAGACGCCGGGATGGAGGCCTTAATCTTGCCAAGCTTGGACGAACTGAGCGATTTGCCCAAGCTGCTACGGATTTTGAGCAAGGTCAACGGCTGAGTTCCCCTGTCCGGGGGTCACCCATGCTGGATACTTCGAAGGTTTTGTCGCATGACGATGTGCAAGATCTTAGAGGGTTGCATTGCTTGTTGGTGGACGATGTCATGACCACCGGGGCAACTTTGGAACAATGTGGTAAGCTGCTTGTCCAACGGGGAGCAGAATTATCGGTGATGGTGCTTGCCCGTAGGTTGGGCAAAAAGGGATGACGCTCAGGCCTGGATTAACCCTGCGGAAAGACCAGCGTACTTCCGGAAGGTCAATGTACCTTGAAAAGGTCAGCGTGCCTCGGAGAGGCTATCTGCATATTGTTCCATGGCATTGCCTCGGGAGCCTTTGAATAGGATGGCCGAGGCCGGCCAATGGGCGGACCGAAGAAATTGGTGGAGCTTGGCCGATTTTTCAAAGAAGCGATACTGCGGAAATTCAGCACGAAGTTGCCAAAAGGCTTGCCCCACCAGACAAACCTCCTGGAAATCAAAATGCAAAGTGGTCTCCAGGAGAAATCGATGCTCGTATTCCGAATGCTCTCCCATCTCGAGCATTTCGCCGAGGAGAATGATTTTGTGGGGATGCTCCATACGATGAAAATGGCTAAGGGCTGCCCGCATGCTGTCAGGATTCGCATTGTAGGCGTCCAAAATCAGCCAATGCCCGCGGAATTCCCGAATCTCGGAACGATTGTTAAGGGGCTGCCAAGTGGTGATGGCTTCAGAGATTCGCTCGTAGGGAACCGACAAATAACGACCGATGGCCGCCGCTGCTAGGATATGCGGAAGATTGTAGTCTCCGTAAATTTTGGTAGCCAAGACGGGTGCATTCATCAAAGCCTTGGCGCTAAACTCCCATTGAAGAGAGAGGTATGGGAATGTACCTGTTAATTTTCCGATGCAGTCGGCTTCTGTACAGATACCATAGGTGAGTGGAACATTCAATCCATCAAAGGTTTGCATGATAACAGCCGAGTCTTTGTGGGCTACGGCGGTACCATCGTTTTGGAGCAGGTAACGGTACAAAGCGGTTTCTTCACGAATGATATTCTCCATAGTGCCGAAGCCTTCTAGGTGCTCTTTGCCAATGCTGGTGACCACGCCCATATTCGGCTCGACCATTTCGCATAACATATCTATTTCACCGGGATGGTTGGATCCGATTTCCAGGATGGCCCATTCGGTGCCGGATGGGGCACCGAGCAGGCTTATCGCTACCCCCAAATGGTTGTTGAAATTACCCGGGGTCAAGTGGCATGAATAATGTTTAGATAACACTGCATAGATTAATTCTTTGCAGGTGGTTTTTCCGTTCGATCCAGCCACGGCGATGATCTTTAGGCCGTTCATATGACGGCGATGGTGCTGGGCCAACCTTTGAAGGGCAGCAAGGCTGTTGTGCACCCCAAAGACCCTATCCTGGCCATCTTTTATTTCATGAGCACGCTCGGTGATGACCATCACGGCTCCTGCGGCCAAGGCTTGTTCCACAAAATCATGTCCATCAAAACGATCCCCCTTCAGGGCCACGTAACAATCCCCTGCCTTCAACTGTCGGCTATCCGTACACAACTTTCCACCTGCTGCCATAAAGGCTTCGTGCAATTGCTCCAAACGCCCGTTCTCCAAACCGGCTTCTTCAAGAGTAGGTAATTGGTTCATCCTCTAAAGCAGTCCTTAATTTTACAAAATCAACGCCTTACCTGTCACCATTGTTGGTGTGATGTCAGAACGTGTTGCCCGAATTTCGCTACAAATCTCCGGTTCTGAGGAGGTTCAATCATTTTTTGACAAGACCCTATGACGAAGCCTTTGAATTCCTTCCTTTTTGCCTTGCCTTCTTGGCCAAAGATGCCCCTCGACAGGTGGTTCAGGCCCCTTGTCATGGTTTTTTATGGCTTTGTCCTGCACCCGGGTTGGGTAGCAGGTCAAATTGCTCCGATACAGTTCCGTCCGGTTTCCATTTTACCAACTGTGGAGGTTGGAGGGCGAACGCTAGCCCATTCTTGGGCAGGGGGAATGGCTTGCCCTCAATGGCATTCCATGGATTTGGACGGGGACGGTGTTCAAGAGCGAATCGTATTCGACCGAGTTGACCAGAGCTTAATGGTTTATGAACGTGTAGGAATACCTCCATGGGCTTGGGTACCGGCCCCGCGGTATATTCCACTTTTCCCTCGCTTCCATTCGTGGGTGGAATTCGCTGACTTTGACGGGGATGGAAATGAGGACATCTTTTGTTCCACCAACGGGGGAATCGCTCTGTACCGAAATAATGGGGTAAACCCTCCTCCCCCAATACCGCGTTTTGAGCTTCGATCATCTTCCATAACAGCCCTTTGGGATTTTGGATTTCGAACAGCTATCTATGTGCTGAGTATTGATAGGCCGGGTATTGCTGATCTGGACGGGGACGGGGATTTGGATATTCTCAGTTTCGACAATTTTGAAATTGGGAAAATTAATTATTTCCGGAACTTCTCCAGGGAGCGTTACGGGCATTCCGATTCTTTGGATTACGTCCAAGTTTCCCGTTGTTGGGGACGTCTCGTCGAGAATCAGCTAAATTCCCAGGTAATCCTCGGCCTGGACACCAATTGTCAGACCCCTATGCCCTTGCCGTCGGTGCTTAGGCCTTCTCATGCCGGCTCCACCATTAATTTGATCAACCTCAACCGCGACAGCCTTCCTGATCTTTTGCTTGGGGATGTGGAGGGGCATTTTCTAACCTATCTCCATAACGGGGGGAGCCGTTCATTGGCTCGAATGACTTGGCAGACGTCGGCCCCGTCGTTCTTGGACAGCCCCTTGGCCATAACCAAATTCCCTGCCGCTTATTCAATCCCCTCCAACGGAACGGGAACGGTAGGATGGGGGTCTCCCACGGTGCAGGATTTGGTGATCTGTCCCAACGAGTTTTACGGATCTAATTTGAATCGCCACGTATGGCATTACCGGAATCTGCGTGGATCCCCTGGGGTCTTGCGAGACTCCTTTGCCCTAACCACCAAGTCCTTTGTGCTGGAGGACATGGTGCATCATTATCTCAAAGCATCGCCCGTAGTCGCGGATTGGAATGGAGATAGCTTGCCCGATCTCTTGGTGGCTTACGAAAACTCTGCGCTCAAACCCTGTCTTGCCCTGTACCGTAACAAAGGAACCCCTGCAGCGCCCAACTTCGAGTTGCTTGATTCTTTGTTCTTGCGCCTGGATACGGTACCGATTCGAAATCCGCGATTAGCTGCCGGTGACCTTGACGGGGATGGGCGTATGGATTTGTTGATTGGGCACAGCGACTCCACCATGATGCATTATCGGAACATTACCGCAATCGCTTCAGGACCCATTCAATTTCAACGCATTAGCTACGATTATCAAGGATTACGAAGCGGCATCGAACTGGCCCCTGAACTTGGGGACCTGGACGGTGACGGGAAGCCGGAGCTTCTGGTCGGGATGCGCAATGGACAGATTGCCTGCTTCCAAAACCAAGGC
>VHAW01000041.1 GCA_016872225.1 Sphingomonadales bacterium
TGCACGACTCGGCGGCACAAAGTCTGATGAGAAACCATTGTTAATTTTCTTAGGGCCCTTACGTCGAAATGATCCTTCGCTCTCTCGACGAGATGCAGGACCCGAAGAATCTTCGGATTTCTTTTTCACGAATAAAATTTAAAGAGAGTTTCAGGATAGTGTATCGGCAGCATCCCTGCTGTCCATGGTATTTTCATTTTCAGAGTTATCATCCTGAACTGAATGTTCTTCGAGTGAAGACCCTGATACTTCGAGAGAAATGGGTTCGGAATTTACTTCAATACCCTTGGAAGAATGCAGCATTTCCGTATAGGTTAAGCGATCTTCCTCATCACGACCTATTTCATGACCTTCTTGTTCAAGTTCCTTAAGTTGAGGCAGTTGCTTAATATTGTTGATGCCGAAATAATCCATAAAAAGATCTGTTGTCGCATACAAAATAGGCCTGCCCGGACCATCACCTTTGCCTTTGATCTTAATCAAGTTTTTTTCCAATAATTTTTGAATTGAGAAATCGCAATTGACGCCTCGGATTTGCTCAACCTCGGATTTAGAAACAGGCTGTTTATACGCGACTATCGAAAGCGTCTCCAAGGAGGCGACGGATAATTTACGTTTGGATTGTTCCAAGACGGCTTTTTGGACAATAGGCAGAAAGGCACTACGGGTTAAAAAACAGTAACCACCACCACTTTGCACCAACTCAAATCCTCCAGGTCGTTGCTGCCAGTCTTCGACCAGCTCATCCAAAACACACTGGACTTGAGTCAACTTGACGGCTTCAGGAAGCAAGGAGGAAAGTAAAGCGGTCACCTGACGGGCATCAAGGGGCTTCTCACTGGCAAAGAGCAAGGCCTCTATTTGGTGGGCCATATCTTGCACTCCCTCAAAAACAACTTGAATATCCTTAAGCGATTCAGAATCAGTAGGGGATTCCTCCTTCATAATGGACATTGCTTGAGGTACTTCACGATGCTCTTCTTGTCCAAAATTCGGATTCACCTCAAGTTCCGCCTCTAGAATATGGGCATATTCGGCCACATAAGTCGACCCCTCGTTCCCGAGATTGACAGCCTTGGTCTTTTTATCTCCCTTTTTGGCCTGTTTTTTCATCTCGGCAAAGCTAATTTGAAATCGACCCCTAAATTCGTCTGTTTGAAATTAATCCTCAAGCCTCTCCCTTGTACCCACAAAACCCCCGGAATCTCCCCCCTTTCCAACCTTTTATCCCGTATCCCATGAATCCGAACCGCAGCCTGAACCTCCGTTTCATTTCCCTCCCCCTCCACGCCCTCCTGTTCTTGACCTTAATGCTAAACTCCTGCCAAAACCAATCCCAAAAAACCCCATTGGAAGAAACGGAATTTCAGGTTTTGGCCGACCAGTTTGCAGACCTTCAGGTTTTGCGTTACCGCATCCCCGATTTTGAAAACCTCAGCCTCCTACAGAAGGAACTCCTGTACTACCTCAGCCAAGCCGCCCGCTCAGGCCACGATATCATTTGGGATCAGAATTACCGTCATAACCTTTTGATCCGGAAGACTCTCGAAAACATTGTCGAACACTACGAGGGCGACCGCAAAGATCCCCGTTGGGAACAATTCATGGTCTACACCAAAAGAGTTTGGTTCAGCAACGGCATTCACCATCATTACAGCACCCGCAAGTTCTTGCCTGATTTTGACACCGCCTATTGGAATACCCTGGTCCTCGGGTGTCCAAAGGCGACTTTTCCCGTGACCTCCTCTTGTTCCAACCCAACCCAATTGGCCGCCTTCCTGGAGCCCATTCTATTTGATCCTAATATGGATGCCAAACGAGTCAATCAAGATGCAGGAATTGACCTGGTCCGCGGTTCCGCAAACAATTTTTACAGAGGCGTGACCCAAAAAGAAGTCGAAGCCTTTTACAAGCCCCTCAAAAATCCCAACGATACCACCCCGGTTTGGTTCGGCCTCAACTCACGGCTTGCCAAAGTCAACGGAAAAGTAACCGAAATCCCATGGAAATCAGGAGGTTTATACGGTCAAGCCATCGATCGCATCGTTTATTGGCTCCAAAAAGCCGTCACAGTAGCCGAAAATCCCAAACAAAAGAAAGCCTTGGAATTGCTGATTGCCTATTATCAAACAGGAGATCTCAAAACCTGGGATGCTTATAACATTGCCTGGGTTCAAGATACCGAATCCATGATTGATGTGGTCAATGGCTTTATCGAAGTTTATGGCGATCCTTTGGGTATGCGGGCCTCCTATGAATCCGTTGTTTCATTCCGGGACATGGAAGCTACCAAGCGAATCAAGGCCATCGGCGATCAGGCCCAGTGGTTTGAGGACCAGTCCCCCATCCTACCGGAACACAAGAAAGCCAAGGTCACCGGTATTTCCGCCAAAGTCATCACCGTGGTTCAGGAAGCCGGTGATGCCTCCCCCTCCACCCCCATCGGTATCAACCTGCCGAATGCCGATTGGATCCGCAAAATGCACGGTTCCAAATCAGTGGCCCTTGGTAACATTGTCTATGCCTACAACGAAATGGGAGCCAAAGGCAGTTCCATTCAAGAATTTGGTTGGGATCAAGCCGAAATAGATCGCTCACGCCAATTCGGTCCTTTGGCCGGGGATCTCCACACCGATCTTCACGAAGTTATCGGCCACGCTTCAGGTCAACTCAACCCCGGTATTGGCACCCCCAAAGAAACCCTCAAGCAATACGCCTCAACCCTCGAAGAAGCCCGTGCCGACTTGGTGGCATTGTACTTTATCATGGACCCCAAGCTCATCGACTTGGGCGTCATGCCCGGTCTTGAAGTCGGCAAGGCGGAATACGACGGATACATTCGGAACGGCCTGATGTTGCAATTGCGTCGCCTGGAGGCTGGCGAAAATCTCGAAGAATCCCATATGCGGAACCGCCAACTGAACGCAGGATGGGCCTACCAAAAAGGCCTGGCCAACAAGGTCATTGAACGCAAACAAAGGGACGGAAAAACCTATTTTGTAGTAAATGACTACAACGCCCTTCGCGATTTGTTCGGTCAATTGTTACGGGAAATTCAGCGCATCAAAAGCGAAGGGGATTTCAAAGCCGGACAAGCCTTGGTGGAAACCTACGGCGTCAAAGTAGACCAAATCTTGGTTGCCGAGGTCAAAAAGCGTTTTGAATCCATACAGTCCAAGCCTTATTCCGGTTTTATTCAACCCCGATTGGTGCCCGTCATGGTCAAGGGCCGTATCAAAGATATCAAAGTCGAGTACCCCGACAACTTTGTAGAACAGATGATGGAATTTGGTCGCGATTACGCCACCCTCCCGGTAGTCAATTAATTAGCGAATCTCATTCGTCCACGAAAAACCCAATTACCCTCGGATTAAATCCCTGGAAATCACGATACGCTGAACCTCCGAGGTTCCTTCGTAAATCTGGGTGATTTTGGCATCGCGCATCATCCGCTCCACATGAAATTCCTTGACATAACCATAGCCTCCATGGACTTGGACAGCTTCGGTAGTGACCTTCATGGCCACCGTAGAAGCAAACAACTTAGCCTGAGCTGAAGCAATATCGTAGTTCAGGTTCTGATCCTTGAGCCAGGCCGCCTTGAGGCAAAGCATACGAGCGGCTTCAATCTCAGTAGCCATATCTGCCAATTTGAATTGGATGGCCTGGTGGTTCATGATTTCAGTCCCAAAAGCTTTGCGCTCTTTGGCATATTTGACGCTTAGTTCCAAAGCACCGCTGGCAATACCCAAAGCTTGGGCCGCAATTCCGATTCGTCCTCCGGCAAGCACTTTCATAGCGTATTTGAAACCAAAGCCGTCTTCTCCGATTTGATTCGTTTTGGGGACTTTAACATCGGTGAACATGATGCTGTGGGTATCGCTGCCGCGGATGCCCATTTTATCTTCTTTTTTGCCAACCTGTACACCTGGCCAAGCCTTCTCGACCAAAAATGCATTGATGCCCTTATGTCCTTTGGTCACATCGGTTTGGGCGATCACGATATAATAGGATGCAGAGTTGCCGTTGGTAATCCAATTCTTGGTTCCGTTCAACACATAATGATCTCCATGGTCCAGGGCTGTAGTCCGTTGCGATGTCGCATCGGAACCGGCTTCCGGTTCCGACAAACAAAAAGCTCCAATCTTTTGGCCGCTAGCCAATGTAGGCAAATAACGCTGCTTGAGTTTCTCTGAACCAAAAGTTTCCAACCCCCAACAGACCAGCGAATTGTTCACCGACATGCAGACCGAAGCGGAGGCATCCACTTTGGAAATTTCTTCCATCGCCAAAACATAGGATACCGTATCCATACCCCCGCCGCCGTATTGAGGGCTCACCATCATCCCCATAAAACCAAGCTCTCCCATTTTGGCCATTTGGGCAGAGGGAAATTCCTGATTATTGTCTCGTTCGATAACACCTGGCAACAGTTCCTGCTGGGCAAAATCTCTGGCAGCCTGACGGATCATTTGGTGTTCTTCGGATAATTCAAATAACATATAATAAAATATTAAAAATGATCAACAATAAAGTTGAAGGTTCTGAGGAAAATAGGCTAAGACCAAAGTTAAAATCAAAGCGGTTTGAATTGTTCAAAGGCCTCAAGACAATCAAAACAATAATGCAAAGACCGGCACAGGGTTGGACCAAAGGGGGATTTCATGGAGGTGTTTTCGGAACCGCAACGAGGACAAGCCGCCCTGGCCAAAGCGTCTAAATCAGGACCTGAGCAACCTGGACGACGACGAGGCGGGGGTGCTAAACCAAAATTTCGAATCTTCTCCCGCCCCGCTTCACTGATCCGCTCCGAGGTCCAGGGATTTTCGAAAGTGGTTTGGACTTCGACGACCGAAGCACCGGCTTCAAGCAAGGCCTCTTGGACTGTTTTTTCCATCCAACGGAGGGCCGGACATCCGGCAAAGGTGGGAGTCAAAATCACCCGAACTGCCCCATCTTCGGCCACGGTCAATCGGGTCACAATACCCAAATCCACAACCGATATCACCGGAATTTCAGGATCGGGAACCCCGTCCAACACCTCCCAATAACGTCGCAATTCTAGGGTAAGCCCATCCGGAATATTCCCTTTCAGGCCCTCTGCCCGAATGCCCGCTGTTTCGGCTTGATTTACCATTCGGCTTGGGGATCCAGGCGAAAAACTGCCGTCATTTCTTCCAGCATAGACGCAAGATGCTCTGAGTGGTAGCCTTGACGACCCCCCAGAACCGGCTCTACCTTATGCAGACCCAAGGCCTCCACATCAACGCTCCATAACACAAGGGATTCCAAAGCCCCTGCCTGCCAGTGCTGTTGCAGATGTCTTTCACCGGGGTACCAAGGCTGACCCGCATGCCCCACCTGCTCCATCAGAGCCTTCTCCCCAGACCAAGACTCAAATAGGCCCAGGGCCATAGGCCAGACCTCCTTGAGTGCCGTCAACATCCGTAATCGGCTCTCTTCACTGCCCTGAAGCAGGGATTTCATCCAAGTATTCGCATGAAAGGTATGGTACTTGACTTCCCCACGCAATTTGGTAGCCAAGGCTTGCAAGGCTGGGTCCTGAATTTGAGAAAGCGACTCGTAACGCAAGTAAACCGCCTGGTCGTAACACCAATGCCGTACCAGGCTAAAGGCATAATCGCCAATCGGTTGTTCGACCAACCACGAGGAGACCATAAGGCTTTCGGGGCGGTTAAAAGCAGTTTGATCCGGATCGGCCAACCCACATTCCTGATTCAGGTATTCATAAAACGCCAAAGCATGACCCACTTGATCCTGGGCGATGGACGAAAAAGCAATGTCTTCTTCCAGAATAGGCCCAAGACCGGTCCATTCCGAATTGCGATGGCCCATCACCAATTGGTCATCGGCCAAATGCAGCAGGTAGCGGGCCAAAGGGGCGGTTGGGAGCGGTTGATTCGTCATTAGGGGGTCTGTTTGGCTTTGTAAGCGTCGATTTTTTCGTTGACTTTGTAGCCGGCAGGGTCACGATAACTTTTGGAGGGGGTGGTTCGAAAAACCTCTTCGTCGGCATAATCCATTTCCAAGACATCCGCGGTACAGACCACCCAAAGGTTGGAGGTCTCCCCGCGGCGACCAAACTGCTCTTTGGCCATGGCCATGGCCATTTCGAGACTGGGCGCATGAACAATGCCAACACTGCTGTGCTTTTCACCACGACGACGCTGATGAAAAACCTGATAACTGGGCCAATGGTCACCGGGAACCAAAACAGGCGGTTGATGCTCCGGTACCTGTTCGACCTGCAGACGATTTACCCGAGGATCAAGAGATAGAATAGGCATAAACAGGTATTTAGGCCAAAGGGGTAGCATAACGGGCATCCGCACGACGCAGAGCCGCACGCACCCAGGCCCCGCGTTCCTCGGCAACCTTGCGCACCGCCAAACGCTCGCGGCTACACGGACCATCGCCATTAATGACTTTGAAGAAGGTATCCCAATTGGGTTCGGTGAATAACCACTGTCCGGTGGATTCGTCCTTGCGCAATTCAGGGTCCGGCAAGCTCAGACCCAAGTCCCAGATTTTGGGGACATATATGTTAAGAAATTGCTGACGCATCACATCGTTGGTGGCCATTTTGACTTTCCATCGCATTAGCGTTTCGGTATGTTGCGACATGGTATCCGAAGGTCCAAAAAAATGCATGATGGGTTCCCACCAACGATTCAAAGCATTTTGTAACATTTCACGCTGCATCGGGGTACCGGTAGCTAACCATACAAAAACCGAGTGACCCTGCTTGAGATGAAAACTCTCCTCGTAACAAATCCGTTCCAAGGCCCTGCAATAGGGACCGTAGGAGCCCTTGGAATTGGCCACCTGATTCACTATCGCAGCTGCGTCAATGAGAAATCCTATGACCGCCACATCGGCCCAGGTCTCGGCCGGATAATTGAACACATTGGAGTACTTGGACTTACCGTTGATCAGGTCATTCAGCATATCCTCCCGCTTTTTACCTAAAGTTTCAGCGGCCGAATACAATAATTGGGCATGACCTACCTCGTCCTGTACCTTGGCCATCAAGGCCAATTTGCGCCGAAAACCCGGCGCACGGGTTATCCAGGTTCCTTCGGGCAGGGCACCGATAATTTCGGAATGGGCATGCTGCTCAATCATGCGTATCAATTGCTTACGGTATACCGCGGGCATCCAATCCCTAGGTTCTATCTTCTCGCCACGGGTAATACGCGCTTCGAACTGAGCGAGCAATTCTGGACTTTCGGCTTGAGCTTTGGTCTCCTCTACACCGGCTGGGATATATCCTCCTCCGTACATAACAATGAATTTATATGATTAAGAAAATTAAGAGTGGTGGATGGTAGGTTGGTTTGCATTCGATATTGCACTCGATATTGCGGAAATATCGGACGAATTGGCAATACCGTTCATCCAAAGATCCAAAAATCGGCCGGCCAGTTGAGTCAAGGCCTCTCCATCGGGTCGGGCAGTGCTATGCACAGAACCATTCATCAGCAGCAAGAGCTGGCGACCCAACCACAACGGGTCGCCTTGAACGAAAACACCTTGGTTCATGCCTTCCTGAAACAGCCTGGCAAAAAATTGTTCGTAGTCCAAGCGGAGGGCTTTAAAAGCTTGCAAGGAAGGCTCGCTCAAATGCCGCCATTCGTTCACAAAGACCCCTACCGCTTCCCGATCCGAAAAAAGCAAACGAAGGTGCTCCTCAATGGCACAGCCCAAACGTTCAGCGACCGGTAAATCCATGGCCGCAATACGACGAGCGGTCGATACAAAGGCATCGGCCATTCCAAAACAGATCTCGTGGAGGAGGGTCTCCTTGGAGGAAAAATAATTGTAAAGCGAAGGGGCCTCAATCCCACTTACGGAGGCCAATTCCCGCATGGACGTGGCGGCATACCCTTTGCGATGAAACAATTCCGTGGCCAAGCGGGCAATCTGCACTCTGCGACTGTTGCCAGAACCTAAGGTCGTAGGATATTCCCTCGCAGGGCCCATAGATGCAGAAAGCTCCGTTATGACCGTTTCCATCACAAATCAAAGATACGAACGAACGATCGTTAGTATCGCCTTTGGAACAAATATTTTTACAAAATTCTATCGTTGCAGGGTTGCCAAACAAATTTTCAAGGATATTAAACTACGGTATAGGAGCCCTACCTATACTTCTCCAAGGGTCAAGACCTGTACTTTTGCGGTCACCACAGCATTTTGGCCCGTGCCAAAATGAATTCATAACCAAAATAGCGTCTTTTTCCGGTTTGAAGTCCCGAATTCTGCAAATTGGCCTGATAAGCCTGATCCTTTGGGCGACTTTGGTCGGCTACGGATGCCACCCGGATCGCTTCGTAGGCGGTATGAACGTGGACCTGCGCTACGAAACCGATACCCTGCTTTTTGACACGGTTCTGGTTCAAGCCTCCTCTATTACCCGGCGTTTCAAGGTGTACAACCCCACGGGAACGGATTTGCTGATCGACCAGATCTTTCTAGGCTCCACCATGGCCCCCACCCCAGGTGGCAGACCCTCAGGATTCAGGCTCAATATCAACGGCCTCGCCGCCAACCGTGTGAGCGGTTTACGCCTTGCTGCCAACGATAGCTTGTACGTTTTTGCGGAGGTGACCGTGGACCCCAACGATATCCTAACTCCTTTCCTAGTCACCGATTCGGTATTTTTCGTGACCGGTAACCGAACCGGTAAGGTGATGCTAACCGCCTACGGTCAGAATGCACGATTCTACAAAGATTCCATCATCAGCACCTCGGTTTGGACCAACGACAAGCCTGTGGTGATTTACAATTCCATTCTTGTGGATTCACTGGCGACCCTTTGGATTCAGCCAGGGACCAAAATTTATTTCAATGCAGGGTCCACCCTCTATGTCCTCGGAACGCTTAGGGCTCAGGGTACCGCCGAATCACCTATCGAAATGCGTGGCGATCGATTAGACCCTTTCTACAGGGACCTTGCAGGGGCTTGGAACGGAATTCATTTTCTTCGCGGCTCGTTCAACCATTTCATGCGCCATGTTGTTCTGCGCAACGGTTCCGTGGGGATTCGGGTAGACTCCCTGCCTGTCAACGGATTAGGGCCCAATCTTCGACTTGAAAGCGTATGGGTTGATCATTTTGCGCAGGCCGGTATTTTTGGTAACACCGCCCATATCGAAGGTGATAATGTTCTAGTGAGCAATTGTGGTTTGTTTAATTTTCTCGGCGATTACGGCGGGATCTACCGGTTCAGGCACAGCACGTTTGTGCACCTGAATTCTGAATTTCCACGATCCTACCCACTCTTTGTTTTGACCAATCGGAATTTGGGACAACCTCCGCGCCCCAACCATGCCCAGTTGGACTTGTTCAATTGCATCCTATGGGGAAGCACCGATGAAGAGTTGGTCTTGGACTCCACGGGCCTTGGAACCACGACGTACAACCTAAGGCACAGCATCCTTCGAAGCCTGCGAGGTTGGCGTGGCCAAAACCTTCTATACGGAAATCCCAAATTCAAAAATCCATACGAACGGCATTATGCCATCGACACCTTAAGTCCTGCATTCCGCGCAGGGGAAGACCTAAGGGCGACTTACCCTGCCCTGCAATGGGATCTTCAAGGCAGGATGCGTGCAGCCTTACCCACTTTAGGCTGCCTTGAACGCATCGAATAAAGCTTTCCAAAGGCCAATAGTTTTGAACAACTTGCTGCAAGGCAAGACCCTTCGGGATGGTATCTTTGAACTTAATTTATTCATTACCTTTTTCATTTAAATACCTTCCACCGACCCTATATGATTCTTGTTCCCTACGATTTCACCCCGCCTTGCGACTGTGCAATTCAGCATGCCACCCTCATTGCTCGCAAAGGCAACCATTCCATCCAATTGCTTCATGTCGTGAATTCAGACAGCAAATCCTTGATGCGTCGGGACAAAATCAGCCTCAAGGATCTCAACGAGCGAATGATGGGCCTGGCCGCAAGGGTTCAAAAAGAATCCGGCATTGAAACCGGCTATGAAATGATCACCGGTTCCATCTTCACCACCATCCCTGAATACGCGGTAGAATCCAAAGCCAAGCTGGTTATCATCGGAACCAGTGGCATCGTAGGATTGCAGCATTTGTTTGGATCCAACGTGATGAAAATTGCCGAAAAATCCGTAGTTCCAGACATTATCGTTCAAGAAAGGCCGCTAAGAACTCACGGCTACAAGACCATCGTGATGCCCATGGATGCCGGCAAGGAGTCCAAACAAAAGACCTTCCAAACAGCAGCCTTGGCCAAAATCTTCGATGGAACCGTCCATATTTTCGCCGCTCACGAAACCGATGAATTCCTGAAAAATACAGTTGATAACAATATTCATTTTGCAACCAGGCACTTGGATGCCCAAGGAATTTCCTATCAGATTGCCTATGAAAGTGAAGACGGGAAGCGCTATGTGGACCAAATCATTCAGTACGCCATCAAGGTGGAGGCTGACTTGCTTACCATCATGACCGGTGACCACCGCGGCCTGCTGGATATCATCTCCGCCTCGGAGACTGAAGGGGAACACATCGTGAACAACCAAGCACAAATTCCGGTAATGTGCATAGACCCACAGAACGCCCTCTATGGGTCGGTCTTCACCTATTAAATCGTCAACGACCTCAGCCTTTCTAATTCCGCCCTATGCAAGGTGTCATCAACGAAAAATCCAAAACCATAGCGGTTGATTTCGACGGCACGGTGGTGGAGCACGCCTATCCGGCCATCGGCCGTGAAATGCTTTTTGCCTTTGCAACCCTCAAACGCCTGCAGGAAAAAGGGCATAAATTGATTCTTTGGAGCATACGGGAAGGCCAAACGTTGCAGGAAGCGGTGGATTTCTGCAAAGCGAATGGCGTGGATTTCTATGCCGTGAACGCCAATTTTCCAGGCGAGATTCTGGAGCCGGGGGTGAGTGCACGCAAGATCCATGCCGATATTTTCATTGATGATCGCAATGTGGGTGGATTCCGAGGGTGGAGTGAAGTTTATCAAATGTTGCATCCTGAGGACGGTCCTTTTTTTCACAAACTCGAAAACGAAAAAGCCCACTTTAATTACCGGGAGGCTCACAAAAAGAAAGGCTCTTGGGCTAGAATTTTCGGGAAATAAGGTCCCGATGATCCACCTCAAAAATTCCGAAGAGATTGAATGCTGTCGCCTCGCGGCTGACCTGGTTAGCAGCACCTTAGGGATCCTAGCCCCCTATGTAAAGCCCGGCATCACTCCGCTTGAGCTAGATCGTATCGCGGAAATTTATATCCGGGATATGGGAGGAATTCCCGCTTTCAAAGGACTGTATGGATTTCCTAACACCTTATGTATTTCGCCCAATGACCAGGTGGTGCACGGTATCCCAAACAACCAAGAACTGTGTGATGGCGACATCGTCTCCATTGATTGCGGGGTTAAATTGCACGACTTCCTAGGGGATCAGGCCTTCACCTTTGCGGTAGGTTCTGTTTCCGAAAGCACCACCCGTTTATTACGCATCACCCGCGAATGCCTCGACCTCGGAATCGCCCAAGCCAAATCTGGAAACCGTATCGGTGATATTAGTCATGCTATTCAACAACATGCAGAATCTGCCGGGTACGGGGTGGTCCGCGAACTGGTCGGACATGGCCTTGGCCGACAACTTCACGAAAAACCGGAAATCCCTAACTACGGAAAGAAAGGTCACGGTATTCGCCTTGCGGATGGAATGGTACTTGCGATCGAGCCTATGATCAACGCCGGAACCAAATCCATACGCCATGAGCAGGATGGCTGGACGGTTCGCACCGCAGATGGGTCTCTCTCAGCGCATTATGAACACAATATCGTCTTGATTAACGGCCAATGCACGGTACTCACTACGTTCCGATATGTGGACGAAGCTTTGCGAAGTTCTAAGCAGAAGTAAATTCGCGGCGAGATTTCACCTTCACCATGGGAAGAGCCTTTGAATACCGAAAAGCCCGCAAGTTTGCGCGCTGGGACAAAATGTCCAAAACCTTTACCCGCATCGGCCGCGAAATTGCGATGTCGGTCAAGGCCGGTGGGCCTGAACCTGAGAGTAATACCCGCCTACGCGCCGCCATTCAAAACGCCAAAGCGGCTAATATGCCCAAAGACCGGGTCGAGGCTGCGATCAAAAAGGCCTCCAACAAAGACGAAAAGGCCTACGAAGAAGTCATATATGAGGGTTATGCCCCACACGGAATTGCTGTTTTGGTCGAAACAGCTACGGACAATACGACCCGCACAGTGGCTAATGTAAGGCATATTTTCAGCAAATACGGGGGCTCCATGGGCACCTCAGGCTCCGTAGGGTTTTTGTTTGAACGCAAAGCCACTTTTCGCCTTGATCCGGGGGATAGACCCGCCGATGAGTTGGAGCTTGAGCTTATTGATGCAGGGGCCGAAGACGTTCAAGTCGAAGACGGCGAATGGACGCTAACCGCAGCCTTTACCGACTACGGACAAGTTCAAAAATCTTTGGAAAACCTTGGTATCCAGATTATTTCCTCTGAATTAGCCTATATCCCCACCATAACCAAAAGCCTAGACGAATCCCAGGCCGAAGAGTGCATTCGCTTGATGGACATGCTCGAAGAAGACGATGATGTCCAGAATGTTTACTGCACTTTGGCTTAAAAAAAATGA
>VHAW01000042.1 GCA_016872225.1 Sphingomonadales bacterium
ATCCCGATGACCCTGCAATACCCGGCAGCCGCCTGCTCGGGAACCAAGCTAATCTGCTCCTTGCCACCGGAATCCTCGACACCCACCGTCAGTACCCGCAATGCATCCCCGCATACCCTGGACGAAAGCGAAGGCCCCCACTGCCCTGCCTCCCCCTCAGCCTGTAAAAGATCCTCGATTGTGCAGTCAAATAAACGTGCCAATGCCAAAAGAACTGTATTTCTGGGTTCTGCCCGACCCTCTTCGTAGGATCCAATAACCGATCGCCCCACCCCCAAGCGTTCTGCCAATTCTTCCTGGGTCCATCCCAAGTTCTTGCGCTTCCAGCGCATATTCAATGCCAAATAGGTCATGGTGTTCGGATTAAAAGAATTTTTATTTATCGCAATAAATGCTAAATTAATTGGTTTTTCTATTTTTTTTAGTATTTTAGAAAAAACATTGCGAATCACCCCAAAAAGCCTGCCCTCCACACCAAGGCCGTATATTTGCAGCGCTCAAAGGTTCCGTAGCTCAATTGGATAGAGCATCTGACTACGGATCAGAAGGTTTGGGGTTCGAATCCCTACGGGACCGCGACAAAATCATCGGAAAATATTCCCTCGAACACTCAAAACAAAGTAATTCATTTCAAGAAATATTCCGTAACAAGATTGAATTGCATTAAAGCTTGGATCTCGAGTGTATTAATTTTGGTTTTAGGTCCAAACCTCTACGGATTAACCCCCAATCCTGGCGTAACTCTTTCTCAATTTTCTAAACATAATTACGAGTCGCCACCAACCGATACCCTAACAAAATTAGGTTTAATCGTACAATTAAATGGGCAAACTATCGTTGTGGCTGACGGCGATCTGCCCACAAGGATGGGCTGGAAAGAAGCGCATAGCCTATGCAATCACTTAGGCAACGGCTGGCGACTACCTTCCAAAGATGAGTTGGACGCCATGTACACTCAATTGCATCTCAAAGGCCAGGGAATTTTTTGTGTTCTAGGCTATTAGAGCAGCCAAGAACTGGATGCATCCACTGCCTGGGTTATGTATTTCTTAAATAGAGAGAAGCATCCTACCCACAAACTTACACCCATCAAGGTAAGGCTGGTACATACCCCTTAAACCCAAATGCGACAACCGCATAATATTCAACCCGAAGATCACGGTGAAGGGGAATTTAAGAGGGAAAGTATTCCTTTTGGGTAACATCATATTGAGCATTGATGCTCAAGTATGTCCGAGCCAAACCCTACCCATCGTGGGTGATTCCTTCAAAGGAAACGGAACAATAACCCCTTAGTATACAGATTAATGTGTCCTTCAAAGGCTATTCGCCAATCCATACCCAAATGCCGTAAACCCCACCGCGAATGTCCTTCGCGACCATAACCAAGGGGGTCAGTATGCCAATGTGCAC
Organism: Sphingomonadales bacterium; assembly: GCA_016872225.1. Lineage (GTDB taxonomy): Bacteria > Bacteroidota > Bacteroidia > UBA7662 > UBA7662 > SYHX01. The sequence goes on from VHAW01000042.1 coordinate 1,414, forward strand.
TTCGATATTCCAGGAAATTTCCCATCGAGTCTACAATCCAGTTTCTGGCTCAAAATTTATATTCCATCCAATGGAATCACGGGTAAACAAGATTTCCCTTAAACTCCAAAACAACGAATTACCCACCCCGTGGAGTACAGGATGTGAAATTATTCGGCCACTAGGCCCAAACCAATAGCAGGAAGTCGCTTTTGACTTTCGAAGAAATCTATGGATCAATCTCCGTTCAACTTCTTTGTCACCACAACAACGGAATGACTTCAACCAAGTGATTTTGCAAATCAACAGTGAGAATAACAATGACCATGTTCTGGCTTACTTGGACAATTTTATTTACGATTCACTCGGTTACTACTGCGGTTCAAGAGTTTTCGTTTGGAGTGATGAGTTCAAAACCAACGGTGGAGTTGATACAAATAATGAATAAAAAAACCCCGACTCCTGAGGGAGCCGGGGTTGGTGCATTTCAAGAACTATTGAGGAAACGAGTCTTGAAAAGAATCCGAATTCCTTTCCTAATTAGCGAACAAAACGGGTATTGTGCAATACCTGCCCTTGAACGCCTTGCTCAATCACGCGAAGCATGTATTGACCTTTGGCTAATCCTTCCAATGAAATTTGTTGAGCAAACTCACCAGCTGCCGCATCGAAGGCATTGTAGGATACCACACGACCGGTAGCATCAAGAACCTCCACCAAAACCTTGGCAGAAGTCTGCAAAGGCAAACGAATGCCCAGATGATTCACCACCGGATTGGGGTAAATGCTTAACGTATTGGCTTGGTGGGCCTTCAACGATGGAATCCTTAGCGAAGCACCGCTGTAAGCTTCAGCCCAAACATCCGTCAGTTCAGTTTCTGAACCAAGTGTCCATTCGGAAGCATTCACATCACGATTTGCGTTTAGAACCAACTCTACTAATTCCTGACCAGCAATTACACTCATACCTTCAGTATTGAACCATCCTAGACGTACCTGATTACCCGCAATCTGATAGTCTAGTTGACCACCATTGAGTTTGGAACGCACATCACGCACAGTGATCCCGGTAGGAATATGCAATACCAAAGAAACAGAGCCAAGTTCCAGATTCCTGTCGGCCGAAATAGTAAGGATATCCCCGTTCACATGACCAGCATCGGTAAGAGCCACGGTGGTATTACGGGTATTCACATTAGGGGTATAGGAACCGTTGATATCACCGTAACAAATGGCCTGGAGGTTTTGGCTCATGTTGGCAGATCCAACGGTGATGGAAGGATTACTGTAAGCAAAATTTCCGACGTTGAAAGAGGTCAACGAACCAGCAAAACGACGGTTGATCAAAAGCGCATCCCCAGAGGTCACCGAGTTGGAATTGTTGACATCGCAAGCCTTAAGACGCAGTCCAGTCTGAATAACCGAACCCACCACGTGACGTGTGGTCAGAAGGGCATCCGAAGCGCTCACGCCTCCCCATGGTTTGCTCGTCGCACCAGTAACGGTGTACGAACCAGCTGGAACACCTCCAATCGAATAATCGCCAAGAGCGTCGGTACTGTCGGAACCCACTACCGTTGTACCATTCATAATACTGACCACTGAATTGGTCATAGGAGTCATTGCCGTGTTGTTGTAAGTAAAACGACCGCTAACTGTCGACAGAACTGGCGCAGGCGGGTTACAAGAACCGAAACCAACCAAAGGCAATGTAGCAGCAGGCAACGCAGGGACCACAAAGTGGCGTTCGTAGGAACCTTGAGCGTTGAGTTGAGCGCAAGTAGAATCGGTTAGAATTTCATGTTGTCCCCAACTGTTCCCGTTGATAAACCTATACATTAGGTTATCACCAGGGGTCAATTTGGTAGTGTAGGTCCAAACATCAGGATTGCTGGCATCTTGAGTAAGTGCCGTGGTACTGGTATTGTACCCGTTGAAGTTTCCGAAAATGTGCATGCCAGCGCTGTTCACCGTCAAACCAGCCATACTCACACGGAATGTCACATTCGTTGCCAAATCAAAGGTGTGTACAATACGGGGATGAATGTATTGCTGAATAGTATCGATAAAGGTCAACCCTTTGATACGAGACATGCCAGGGTTACCCAATAGACCTTGCTGATGCAAAGCCTGTGCGTTGTATGAACCGCCTGTTTGGGCATTGGTTCCAGCAACAACGAAAGTGAGGGTGGTTGAATCCCACCAAGTATAAGGATCAGTTTCGTTGAAGAACGTTGTGATAGACCCACCAGGACCCAAAGGCAAGTTACGGACTGGACGAATGATAGGCCACAAACCTTCGCCGGAACCGGTGTTGATTTGGTCGTTGGGAGCAGGATAGATATAAGGAATGGTTTGGTTGTAATTGCTGCGGGCAACATTCGAAACAGGGTCTCTAAACTTATTCGCATCCGCAAATGGAGCATTGTTACCGTAAGCGGTCACCAAGGCTTGGAAAATACCGGCACCTTGAACCTCAACCACGTTTTCGTTCGTTGTTGGAACGACGACAATCCCTTGACGATAAGGACCAAAAGGATCTCTTACCGCTTGGAATGAAATCATGGGAACTTCCCCGCCATCCAGCCAAGAGGTATCGGCCATGGCACCACCAACATTGATTGTCATATTAACTGCGGATGAATATCCGGGCCAATTGCTCTGATTCAGCATTCCGCCAAAACCGTCAAGGTTACCAACAATGTTCGTGTCAATGACGGAATTACCGTTGGGCAATTGAAATTTGGGCAGACTAACCTCGGCCCATTGGTTCATGGTTGCATAGGCCAAGGCGATATAGCCGCCCGATCCCACACCAAAAAGTGCAATACGGCTTTGATCAATTTTGTAGGGATTGCCATCAAGAGCTACAGTTTTGCGCATAAAGCGGACCGATGTTTTGATGTCATGGATAGCCCTGTAAACAGCATTCAACAATTGAGCGGTACGCTCGAGCTGTGTTGCGGCCAATGGATTCCAACCAAGACGGTATTTGGGAGCGATGACGACATAACCCCTTTTGGCCCACTGCTTACAAAAATTGACCGCGGATGAGTCGTCGATGCTTCCAGTTATACCCCCGTTAATCACCGGAGGAAGGAAGTTGCCAGTATGAATATAAACCATCACTGGACGTGCCTGACTCGTATCAACCGCTTGGGATGGCTGATAAACCCGCATGGTCAGGTTGGCCACGGGAAAAGTCGTGGTGGGCGGGAAAAAGTGATTATTCGCACCGTAAACCACATTATTGGTCACGGTAATCTGGGCATCCGTGAAGACCTCGGAGAGGTAGCGATTGCCCTGTGCCATGACCCACTGCCCCATGCCTACAAGTAGCAATAAGGCCAATAGAATAGGATTTCTCATAATAAATTTTAAGGTTTGTTCAAATTTAGAATAAACTACTGAAAATTCCAACGGTTTACAATTTTCTTTTTTAAGAAAAATTAACTTCTTTTTCGAAAATATTTGGCAGGGGTTTGGATAGGCCCAGAAATACCCAAGCGAGCGGCCATTTCCTGCCAAGGCGCTTGATAATCGCGGTTTTCACGGTTTTCACGCACTACCGATGGGTTTGCCCTGAACCGCTCGCTGAAGCGGGTTGAGAAATAAGATAGGCTTTTGAAACCTGTCCAAGCGGAGACCTCGGAAACGTTGCCTTGTTTGGAATTCAATAATTGGAATGCGGCGCATAGCCTATATTCCGAAATGTATTGCTTGGGCGTAAGGCCCAAAAGGCGATATAGCCGCCGATCCAATTGGGAGGCGCTCATCGCCATCGCATCGGCCATATCCCCGACTTGCAAATCCGCTTTGGGAAGGTTTCGGCGAACATAATCGTGAATTTTGACCAAAAAACGTTCGTCCTCGGAAGGTAACTGGCTTAGTTTGTCATCAAAAAGGAATTTTCGATAGGAATATTGACAAGCCGATTCCAATCCGGTCATCAGCCGACCTGCAGCTTTGAGCAAAAGATCCCGGGCGCATCCGGTTTCCAGCAGCTGGTCCATACCGGCCTCCAAACTTTGTTCACGAATTACCGGGTCTAATGACTCAACTATCCCTAAAACGGGCAGATAGGCCAGTTGAGAGTGACTTCGTATTTGCCTAACCAAGGTCCATCGCATCGAACCATCCCCCCGTAGTACATGCACGAGGAGGGCCGGTCCAGATTTTAATATTTTGGACCATGCAGCATCTGCCGAGGCAAAATCCAAAACCCTATAGGGCTGACTTAAATAATGCTTGAATTTGAGACGGCCCGCGGTGAGCGAGTCCACGAGTACTACGGTATTTTTGAGTAACATTAGGATGATGTACGGGGTTTAGCGTACACCAACAAAATTTCAGAAATGACCCCCACCATATCCTATAGCGCTACCCTACAGTTTCATACACAAATGAAGCTCAATTCGATTAATTCTTGTAACAACCAGTAAATTTACAACCTATACAACCTTCACAAAATACGATCCCCTCACCCTACAATTTTCTACTTACCCGTATCAAGGTATAACAGAATCCTCTACAGACTGGTTCTAAGCTTCCCTAAAAGGGCGTATCCTTTAGACCGTTATAAACCTTCAACGCAAGGTTAAGTCCCATCCCGGCTACTGCGGTAGCTGGTTGGAATCCTCGGGGCAATGTTAAAAAGTCTGAACGTAATCCAGGGTACAAGGATCCGGTCTTTTCTTGCAAACCCATGGCAGCGGCGGCCATGATAGTCATGGAGGCCAAAGCCGTACGAGGATCCAATCCGCAATTCAAAGATGCTAAGCTCCAGGTAAGCCAAGGATTACCAGAGGGTGCAGATCCTGGATTCAAATCCGAACCAAGGGCTACACGCTGGCCCTTTTGAACCATGCGACCCAATGGGGCATACGGGATTCCGAGGTATAACGAACATAAGGGCAATCCAACGGCAATCGGTGCATAGGGCCCAAGGCATTCTTCATCGGATGGGGAGAGCACCTCCAAATGGTCCATGCTCACCAAACCCAAACTTATTGCAGCCTTGATTCCCCCTATGGAACTGAATTGATTAATATGGACTTTCACAGGCAATCCCAATCGCTGGGCTGCGTGCGCCAAATATTCCAAATCCTCAAGATCAAAGTATCCCTGTTCGCAGAATACATCCACAGCGTCTACCAAACCTTGGTCCGTCAGAGCGGGTAACCATTCATCCACCACGGTCCTTACATACGATTTGGACCGGCCTTGGAATTCTGGCGGGACTGCATGCAGTCCAAGAAAGGTGGTCTGGACCGGTATCCCGGTCCGTTGCCCCAAAGCTCTTGCGACTCTTAAAGTTTTTGCTTCTGAATCCAGATCAAGACCGTACCCGCTTTTGATTTCGATAGAGCCAACCCCTAATTCAATTAAACGTTGGAGTCTGGGCAAGCTTTCATTCATCAAAGCTTCCTCGGAACATGCCCTTAACTGCCGAACTGAAGACAAAATCCCCCCTCCTCCCTCCGCTATTTGGCTATAGGTCACCCCTGCCAAACGCATTGCAAGCTCCGACGACCGGTCCCCTGCCCAAACAAGATGAGTATGTGGATCCACAAAGGCAGGGATGACCACTGCCCCTTCAAGGTCCGTCCTGGGACAATTTCCTTCCTGCCATCCCAACATGATTTGTGAAACTTCCTCCATGCGCCCTTCCAAAACCTGGAGAATAAAGCATTTTTCACTATTTTTCCCTTCATTTTGACCCATAACATTTTGACCTGTTGCCAAAATGCGGCCATTTTCCACCAAGATCCAAGCATCGGCAAGGGGGTCGCTCAAAGACCCACTTTGCCTACAGACGGCTTGGTAACCTTCGTGCCCCCAAAGAGCAGAAATTCCGTGATAAAGATGCAATGCCATGGTGTGAACCGACGTTACAAAGAAATGGTTCAAGACCAGAAATTCGGTTATAAAGAAATTCTATCTTGTCAATTTGTTTGAACCTGAGATACGAAATTATTTTTGCGACGAATCCATTTTTCACTCCTTCCCTATGTTCCCAAACCAATCTAAATTACTTATTCAAATCGCTTGTTTTATGATTTTGATAAGCTTGGCCGCCTGGGGCGGAGCTCGCTGGGCTTTGGTTCAGGTTCGTTCCGAGCAATTTGCTCCATGGTGGCAATCAGAGGCGAACAACGGCCAACGCCTTTTACCTGTAGGGGCCAGCACTTCAATTCCAGACTTTGTGCTGGCCAGCGAACGGAGTACACCGGCCGTGGTTTATATCAAAACCCAATCGACTCAAGCCATGCGTTCCTTCAACGATTGGTTCTTCGGCGATTTCTTCAATCAAGGACCCCAAACAGTGCTGAACTCAGGCTCTGGAGTCATTGTCTCCGAGGATGGGTATATCGTGACCAACAACCATGTGGTTGAGAAGGCCAGCAAAATTGAGGTAGTCCTTTACAATAAGAAATCCCTAAGTGCCGAGTTAATCGGCAGCGATCCAGGGTCTGATTTGGCCCTGCTCAAAATCGAGGCCACGAGCTTACCGATTATACCTTTTGCCAATTCCTCCCAGGTCAAGGTCGGCGAATGGGTCCTTGCAGTGGGCAACCCTTTCAACCTGACCTCCACGGTAACCGCGGGTATTGTAAGCGCCAAAGGCAGGAACCTACACCTGATGAGCAATCTGTTCCCCATCGAAGCCTTTATACAAACTGATGCGGCCATCAATCCCGGAAATTCAGGAGGCGCCTTGGTAAATACCAATGGTGCTCTTATTGGTATCAATACCGCCATTCTATCCAAAACAGGATCTTACAACGGTTATGGATTTGCCATCCCTTCCAACATTGTTCGCAAAGTCATCGGCGATCTCAAGGAATTCGGTAAAGTTCAACGAGCCTTCTTGGGTGCAGAGGTCGTGGATTTGGACGAGAAAATTTGCAAACAGACAGGTATCCAACACATGAATGGGGTCTTTATAACATCGATCAATCAAAGTGGGGGTGCAAGAGAGGCCGGCCTTCAATCCGGAGATGTCATCACGGCCATCAACAACGAATCAGTTCATAGCAAATCGGCTTATGATGAACAACTTAGCTACCGTAGACCTGGAGAAACCGTCGAAATACAAATCGAAAGAGAAGGAAAAATAATCAAGTGTAAAGTACGTTTGACGAACCTTGATGGCGATACTGAAATCCAAAAGAACCGAAGCGTACGTTCCACCGAACTGGGTTGCGAATTGGAACCCCTCAGTAAAATGGAATTAGATGGGCTACAAACATCCCACGGGGTTCGGATCGTATCCATTCAAGCCGGCACCCTTAGCAGAATGGGTCTGCGAGAGGGCTTTGTCATCACGCATGTCAACAAAAAGGCTATGCAATCCCCTACCGACGTGATTGATGCGCTCAGCTCTACCCGGGGCCAGATCACCATCGAAGGTTACGACAAAAACGGAGGCAAAGCCGTTTACTCTTTCTACGGCTTCTGATCCGAGGCTCCTGAAGGTTTGGCGATGGATTCCCGCATATCCGTATCGGCCTTGATGTTCTGCATGCGATAATAATCCATAACACCCAATTGACCTTGTCGGAATGCGTCGGCAATAGCAAGCGGGATTTTGGCTTCTGCTTCAATAACTTTGGCCCTGGCTTCTTGGGTATGGGCTTTAAATTCTTGTTCGAGCGCCACGGCCATGGCACGCTTTTCTTCAGCTCTCGCTTGAGCAATTTTCTTGTCAGCCTCGGCCTGATCTGTTTGCAATCCCGCACCAATATTCTTCCCCACATCCACGTCCGCAATATCAATAGACAAAATTTCAAAGGCGGTCCCGGCGTCCAGACCTTTGTTGAGCACTGCTTTGGAAATAAGGTCAGGGTTTTCGAGGACTTCTTTGTGATTCACGGCTGATCCAATCGAAGAAACAACCCCCTCGCCCACTCTCGCCAAGACCGTTTCCTCCCCAGCACCACCAACGAGCTGTTTGATGCTGGCCCGAACCGTGACCCTGGCCCTGGCAATCAATTGGATACCATCTTTGGCAACAGCGGTCACCGGAGGCGTATCGATAACCTTGGGGTTTACCGACATCTGCACCGCTTCGAACACATCTCGCCCGGCCAAATCGATGGCGGTAGCAGCCTTAAAATCCAAAGGGATATTGGCTTTTTCCGCAGAAATCAAGGCCCGTATGACGTTATTCACGTGGCCTCCTGCAAGGTAATGAGTTTCGATTTCATTGGCAGAAACGCTTAGTCCGGCTTTGGTGGAGGTAATCATGGCATTCACCACCACGGCGGGGGGAACCTTCCGGATTCTCATCAAGACCAAGTCCATAATGCCGATACGAACCCCTGAAAATACCGCAGTAATCCACAAATTGACTGGAACAAAATACAACAAAGTGAAAAAGGCCAAGGCCAACCCACCAGCTATCACCAGTAAAAAAACCAAATCGTTCATCGTTATTATTTAAGATCTCCTTGTAAAGTTACATTCGATTAGGGGCTTTGATCCCCAGTAAATCCAATGAATCGTGCAACAAGAGGCGGGTTTGGTTGCACAAAGCAATTCGAAACTTCCTCGTTTCTACCTGGGATTCTTGAAGAACGGGACAATCATGATAGAAGCGATTGAATGCTGTAGCTAGGCCATAGGCAAAGTCCGCCACATGCGCAGGGTTGTATTGTTCAGCGGCCAAGTTCACGGAAGGCTCAAATTGAGAAAATTGCCGAATTAAGTCCAATTCAGCAGGAAGCCACGACCTCCCTTGATCAAGAGTCCAACTCTCGGCAAGTGCCTTTTCCTGAACGGGAACCCGAGCGAGCATCGAAGCAATCCTGGCGTGAGCATATTGCACAAAGGGCCCGGTATGTCCGTGCATATCAAGAGAATCTTCGGGGTTGAACGTCATTCTTTTGGCAGGATCCACTTTAAGAATATAAAACTTTAGCGCAGCAAGTCCAATTTGCAAAGCCAATTCCCGGCGTTCTTCGGCAGCTATGGCTTGGAGTTTTTCGGATTCTACCATCTTTGCTTCGGCAAGCGCCTGCACCTCATTTATCAGGTCATCGGCATCCACTACTTTTCCTTCGCGGGATTTCATTGTTCCACTAGGCAAATCCACCATACCGTAGGAAAGATGGTGACAGCGGCTGGCCCAATCAAATCCAAGTTTTCCGAGAATAGCAAACAAAACTTTAAAATGATAGTTCTGTTCATCCGCCACGGTATAAATCATTCGATCAAATCCCCAATCCTTCTGCCTTTGCTCGGCAGTTCCCAAATCCTGGGTGATGTAAACGGAAGTCCCGTCACTACGTAATAATATTTTAGAATCAAGACCTATGTCCTGGAGATCAGCCCAAACCGCGCCTTGGTCATCCCTTCGGAAAACACCTTGGGCAAGTCCCTGCTCCACCAGATTTTTGCCCAATAAATAAGTTTGCGATTCGTAATAATTGCGATCAAAGCCAATACCCAATCGCTCATAGGTAGCCTCAAAACCTTCATAAACCCAAGCATTCATCTTTTTCCAAAGATTAACCACGGTCTCATCGCCCTGTTCCCATTGTTGAAGCATGGTTCTGGCCTCCTGCAGGATGGGAGCCGACGACTCCGCTTCTTCGCGAGTCAAGCCAGAGGCTATTCTCTCCTTGACTTGGGCTTGATACGCCTTTTCATAGAGAACATAATATTCTCCCACAAAATGATCGCCCTTCATATTAGAACCCATAGGATCTGAGCCTTCTCCAAATTTCTGCCAAGCCAGCATGCTTTTACAAATATGAATTCCTCGGTCATTGATAACCTGCACTCGAATGATTTCATGTCCCAAGCACGATAAAATTCGGTACATAGAATCCCCTAACAAATGGTTGCGAACATGACCCAAATGCAAAGGTTTGTTGGTGTTGGGGGAACTGTATTCAAGGACGATTTTAGATCGAATTCCGCATTCCGCATTCCCTTGAACAGGATCAAATGATTGATTAGAAAGAGAATATCCCTTGGCCCAACGTTGGCGCCAATATGCTAAACTCAATCCCAAATTGAGAAATCCCCCCACTTGATTGGCAGAGCGAATTAAGGGTTCACCATTTTCCAAAGTCAGCGATGACCACAAAGGTCCCAGCATCCCCGACAAAAGATCCGGTTTAACTCCCGCCACTTTGGCCAAGCCAAAAAGGACCAAGGTTAATTCCCCTTCAAACTCTTTGCGGGTTTCCTGCCAAACGGGCTCGATCACGATACCCTCCCAAAGGGATTGTTCAGCAAACCAAGCCCGAAGCGGAGCATCCAACCTTTGGACCAGAACCTCGTTCCATTCCATCATATCCTACGAATCATTAGAAGGTAATTGCAAGTCAATGGCGTTAGCCACTTTCACCAAAATTTCAAACGCCATTTCTGCCATTAAATTTTCTTTGTCAAGCGTGGGGTTGATTTCCACCATTTCAAAACAACAGACTTTAGGATTTCGAACAAGATTCTGTAACAACTTGCCAGCCTCTCGTTCATTAATCCCGCCGGGTACCGGAGTTCCCGTTCCTTGACTCAAACGAGCGTCTAAACTATCCACATCGAACGAAACATAAATGACATCGCAAGAGGCCAATGCATCCAGCGCATCCAAAGCAATCCGTTCCACGCCTTTGCGGCGTAATTCGGGAACCCCAAAGACTTTAACTTTGTGTTGGCGAATAAGTCTGGATTCCTGTGGCTCGAGATTCCTCAAAGCAATGTAAACGAGATCTTTATAATTGAGCATTGGGGGTGAACCAGCCATGGCCTGCAGCGAATGCCAACAATCTATGGTGGATGCATCGGGTTGGCGAACCGCTGCGTCACGATGATCCTCTCCTAAAGCCACTGACAAAGTCATGCCATGCAAATTGCCAGATGGGGTCGTCCAAGGGGAATGAAGATCCGCATGGGCATCAATCCATATCACGCCCAATCGACGATTGGGCATCGCTTTTCGGATCCCGGCAATGGTCCCGGCGGCTGAGCTATGATCCCCGGCCAAAATAAGCGGATATTCATCCCTAAGAAGGCTCTCACACACAGCATCCCGTACATTATGCATAACCTCGGCCACCCCGACCAGATACCTTGCAAAAGGAGATCCTTCCGATCCATACAACAAGTCATTCCGATCGGGCACTACCGTGGAAGGCATTTTATAAAAAAACTTGCTTGCGAAGTCGTAAGCAGCGATTTTGATGGCATCAATTCCCAAACTAGCCCCACGGGTACCTGCCCCAAGTTCGGAACGAACCTCAATCA
>VHAW01000043.1 GCA_016872225.1 Sphingomonadales bacterium
CATTGATGACTCCGTTCAAGAGACGATTTTTTTGGCCCAAGACGGCCATGACCTGTTCCAGGCTCAGGTTGTGAATATCTAATTTTACTTGGTTTCCAGGCTTGTCGGAAATCAAGCCGTTCAGCATGAGTCTGGACGAATCATGCACGAAGGTGACGGAATCCAGGTCCCAAATTTTCCCATATTTCCGGATTTTACCTCCATCCTCAGAAGCCCAAACTTGATTTCCTACACTGGCCCTAAGGGTATCAATATCCAAAATCCATTGATCGTCCGAAGTCTTGAGGGAACCGTGAAAGAGGGAGGTTTTGAGGCTAGAAGGGTCAGTCCCTGTGAGCCGAAGCGTGGAGGTTTCACGATTCTGAATTTGTTGGTAATTAACTTTTTGAAATATATTTTTTTCATCCTTGTTAAGGCTATCCAATTGACAATGAACCAACAGCGTATTTCCAAGGTATTCAGTTCGAATGGAAATTTTTCGGGCAGCCCACCCCCGCCAATTTGCCGTTCCAATATCCAATCGAATGCCTCTGTTCCAATAAAGGTCTGAACCCGGTTCTGGCATCGACCATTGAAAGTTACCTTTCAAATTAGAGCTTTGGACCGGAGGTGCGTGGAAGAAAAAGGGAAGGTAATCCTCAAGATTATTGATTTTGAAGTAGGCGTGAAAAGGGATTTCCTTTCCGCTATAGGCCGTATTGCCAAGAAGAAATTCGCTTACCTGGTCGAGGGCTTGAGTGACATGTTCGGATCTATTGAGCCCAATGGTATGGATGCTGTCCTCGTTGATGGTAATTTGGATGGCCTGGCCTGGGCTCTTTCGATCTAATTTTAGACTTGCTTGCCGTATCGGCAGGCTTTGTTGTTGGCATAACAATGCTCCATTCGCCAAATCAACCTGGATCAATTGACCAGAGTCCTTAAAGTTGAATTCGCCTAATGCACGCAGGGGTCCACAAATTTCAGGGATGGATGGAAATTGAAAATTAAGGTTCCCATGGCCAGCGATGGATACCGCTCGTCCATTGCTGAACCGGGTATTCCAACCAAATCGGAGTTGGTGCGTGGAATCCTGAAGGTCAAGTTGTCCGGCAAGGTTGTTGTTATGCCAATTCACCCGAACATCCAGGTTCCTGAATGATTCCTTTTCCCAAACGACAGAGTCTGTTTTTATTTGAAGGTTGAGGTGGTTGGGCTTATGCAGTGACCATTGGGCTATCGTTGGCCCAAGGCCGATTACTCCGGGCATCAGGTATGTATTGAGTTGTGCAGTTCCCGCCCATTGAGATAGTGGGGCTAACCGATGTGCGATAAGTTGGAGGTTGCTAGTTCCACAGTTGCCTTGGGCTTCGGCAAAGAAACCTAAGGTGTTTTGGTGAAGTCTACCCTTCAAGGTCCATTGCTGGGAATCAGGCATATAGGCTTGGATGGAACGGACACTCCAAGCAGGGGAAAGGGGAATGAGCCCGGAACTCAAATTATGTTGAATCCTTTGCCAAATTTGATCCCATTGAGAATTTGCGTGCAATGACCATTTTAATGCGAGTGTTGTATCGGTCCCATCTGAACCAGATTGCAGGGAATTGCCGTGGATAGATGGACGCCATTGTCCCGTAGAATTCAGGGTGAAACTACCGGCCATATCCGCTTTCAAATCCATCCATGAAAGAAGGCCTTGAGTCCATTCCACAGAGGGGCAATTCATGGACAAAGCAGGCCAAGGCTGGGAGGCTGGTATCCAACGATTCAAATGACCCTCTGTAAGATGAACGCGGGTATTTCGTGCGACTATCGACGAGGCTGAATCTAGAACCAAGGAGGGAATGAACAATACGGCTTCTGGATGGTCCACACGTATGGTTCGGGCCATGATTTTGCCGTTGGGCCATCCCGCAATGAATCCACTTGCATGAAACGGCATAGGGTTACTGACGGTGAATTGTTTCATAGCGCACTTAAAGCGCCATCCCGAAGGATTCGTCCTGATCTGAGTTAGGGCTAGGCCGGTGGTTTTCCGTGGAGCAAAGCCGGCAATGGTTGGATACCCCGTGATCTGCCAGTCTATTTGCTTGATAAACGCACGTTTCAAGGTTAGCACCCATCTTTGGCGTTCCCTCCTTGGAGATTTTGGGATTCGTTGCCAGAGGCAATCCCAATTGCTTCCTTGTATTGGATGATTCTCTACGAAGGAGGAATTTGCGATGAGATGAGGATGGACTACCACCGTGGCCTGGTCCACGGTCAAAGTGCTCAGGTCTATTTGCCCTCGAAAGGGGTTGATGGCTTTCCAGGACAGATCCAATTGGTGTATCTTCAAAAGTGTATCGTCTTGGCAACCCCTCACCGCGATCCTCCCCAAGGTTAGCCTGTTCCAGCCTAATTCAAAACTTTCGATTTGAACCTCTGAACCCAGACGCGCAGATAGTTCTTTGTTCACCAACCCCAGGACCCAACGTTGACCGGGCCTTGTACCCATTAAGATTCCAAGGGACATTAGTGTCAAAACCAAAATCAAGACCACCGCAAGGCCAACTGCAAGAAGCGCCTTGCGGACATGACGATGTTTAAGGGCTTTGGGAGGGGGCACTGAGGTATCCATTTGGGGATTAAGAAATCCTATGGAATGAAAATTTGCTTTTAACCGGAGGTCACCTTCTTTTTAGGAATGCGCTATCTTTCATCAATTTGGTGCAAAGCTATGGAATTTAGGCCATTTTTGCAGGGATTAAGCTCGTGGTTTTACCTTTTTTGCAAAAGGAACGATTTGAATAACGCTAACAAATCCTTATTCTGATGCCTTTGATTCTCGCCATCGAAAGTTCCTGCGATGATAGCTCCGTGGCCTTGCTGCAAGGGAATCGTTTGATTGGGATGAAGCAATCAGGGCAGAAGGAACATACACGATTTGGAGGGGTCGTTCCAGAGCTGGCATCCCGAGCCCATCAGGAATGTTTGTCTCTGATGCTTAATGATTTGATGCGTGATACTTCAACCTCCTGGTTCGATATTCAAGTCATTGCCTACACCCGCGGTCCAGGATTGATGGGGGCATTGATGGTCGGGGCAGCGTTGGCCAAAGGCCTAGCTTTGTCGCTTGATGTTCCTTTGATCGGGGTAAACCATTTGCACGGTCACTTGGTGTCGCATTTTGTGGAGCAGGAGCCTGATGAGGGTATTTTCCCTATGCTATCCCTGACGGTTTCCGGGGGTCACACCCACCTTGTTTGGTTGGATTCGTGGCTGGAGGGACGTATCCTTTGCGAAACCTTGGACGATGCAGCAGGGGAGACCTTTGACAAATGCGCCAAAATGCTGGGGCTCCCTTATCCCGGTGGGCCTGTTTTGGATCGCTTGGCTTCTCAGGGGAACCCTGGGGCGCATACTTGGCCCATGCCTCAATTAGGGAATGCGTCATACAGTTTCAGTGGATTGAAAACCAGTGTTTTGTATTATCTAGCAAAGCATCAACCGAACCTTTCTGATTGCGCGGAGTCGTCGTTACACGACCTATGCGCTTCCATTCAGGCCAATGTTGTGGAAGCCCTTATGAAGCCTGTCAAGCACTACGCCCGTCAGATGAAACCGCGTAGTTTGGGTCTGGCTGGCGGGGTAGCGGCGAACTCGCTGTTGCGATCTCGCATGTTGGCTTTGGGCGAACAATTGGGCTGTGCCGTTCATATTCCGCCCTTGAGTTGGTGCACCGATAACGCAGCGATGATTGCGGCATCAGCCCGAATTCTGTTGGAGCAAGGGGTTATCCATTTAGAGGCTTTGGGCGAGAAGCCTTTGCCCCGCTGGCCTTTGATGGACTACTTTCGGGACTTGTCTTCCTTAAACCTGAGCCAAAAGAGCGGGTCATAACGCTGTGCCAGATTCACCGGATTCGTTATCATCGCGGGAAGGGTTATCCGCCCAGAAAGCCTGGGAGCTTGAGTTGCTCGCTGATTTTGCCAACGAACAGACTCGCAACCGGGCCTTTACGCGGTTGATGGAGCGTTACCGCAAAGCCTTGTACTGGCATATCCGGCGTATGGTATTGGACCATGATGAAACGGACGATCTGCTGCAAAATACTTTTATTCGTTGCTATCAAAGCTTGGACCGCTTCGAGGCCCGTTCCGGCTTATACACCTGGTTGTACCGGATTGCCACCAATTTGTGCCTTTCGCATTTGAATCAAAGAAAACGCCGACGCATACTATCCCTCAGCAATGATACTGTCCGTATGGAAGCGGAGCTAAAGCGAGTGACTCCCCAGGAGCGTATGGGTTCGGCGGAGTATTTGCTGGAAAAGGCCTTGCTTAGGCTACCTCCCAAACAGCGCTTGGTTTTCCAGATGCGGTATTACGATGAGATGCCTTACGAGCAAATGTCGGAAATTTTAGGGACGAGTGCAGGGGGCCTCAAGGCCTCCTATCACTTGGCCTTCAAAAAAGTCGAGTCAATCTTAAAGAGTCGTTAAACCAACCCCCACGTTGCAATGTCCATAAGTCATCCTTCCAAAGTCATGGATCTTAACCATCAGTCCAAAATGCCCTTCAAGCAAGATTATCCCGTTCCCGATGGGTATTTTGACCAATTGTCCCAACGAGTCCTAGCTCGTATGGAAGGGGTCAGGAAGTTGGAAGGGGCTAGAAACGAGAATATGGTTGGGTGGCCTAGCGCATGGTTGCTTTTCCAAGGTCTTCGTGGTTCGAGGCCAACCATGGCTTGGGCAGTTGCTGCGTTCTTGGCTTTGGTTGTTGGGGGTTGGTTTCTTGGGGAGGTTTGGTGGTCTCGCATGAATCCGACCTTTCAGGCCACGGCACCATCGGATTTTTTCGCAGAGGTAAGAATTGAGGAGGTCTACGAAGCAGTCCATCAAGAGACCAGCATGGAACTTATTGAGGAGGTGGTGGAAACTGATCCCGCTTGTCGCAATTTGCTTATGACTTTGGTTGACGAGATGAACCACGAGCCTGTTTCTTTGGAAGAAGCCGTTCAGACCCTTCCGAACGACTTAAGCGTTTTGGTGGAGGCAGCGGAGATTGAAATTTAAGGGCCTATTTCAATAATAAGTAATTATATATTTTAAAATCAATTAATTAGATCAAAAATTTATTTATAAAATCAATGCCATGTTCAAGTACCTGTTGTTCTTCGCAATGTTATTGCCCTTGTATCCTGCCTTGGCCGAAAGTCTGCCTCAGGAAAGAATCAAAGCGGCACGGGTTGCCTACCTAACCAAAGAGTTAAGTCTAAGTCCGGAAGAAGCCGAGAAATTCTGGCCGGTGTATAACCAATATGATGGGCAGCGCGAGGACCTGCGGAACCGCATTCGGGACTTGTTGGAGGAAACCCGGACAAGAGGATATTCAAGCGACGATAAAGCCAATGCTGCCTTGGATGAAATGCTCAGTATCCGCGAGCAAGAGTTGCAACTTGAGCGGAATTTTCGCAAATCCATGCAGGGTATTTTGCCGGCACGTCGATTGGTGGTTTTACATCAAGCCGAACGGGAATTTCAGAAAGAACTGATTCGACGTATTCAAGATCGAAGGGAGCCTATGCGTCCCAACCGCGGCAGGCGCTAAGTTTGCCTATGTGGAGCATAGCTATCTAAGGGATTTATTCAGAAAGCATTTGGCTCCCACTTCGCCTTGGTCCATGGCGTTGGAAGTGGATCGTGCGGAAGGATCCTATATCTACGATCACCGGGGCAAGGGGTACTTGGATTTCATCTCGGGCATTTCGGTGAGCATCCTGGGGCATCGGCACCCAAAGGTTCATCATGCGGTAACCGGGCAATTGGAACGGTACTGGCATACGATGGTCTACGGTGAGCATGTGCAACACCCCCAAGTCCGTTTGGCGACCTTGTTGCATCAATGCCTGGGCCCATCGTTTGATCAGGTTTATTTGGCTAATTCCGGTGCTGAGGCCATCGAAGGGGCTATGAAATTGGTCAAAAAAGTTAGCGGCAGGACCCGTTTGGTTTCCTTTCGGAATGCCTACCACGGGGGGACCCAAGGGGCTTTAAGCCTGCTCGGGTCGGAGATGTACCGCAGCCCGTTCCGTCCATTGTTGCCGGAGACTTATTTGTTGGAATACAACGACGAGGCTGGCCTGGATTTTCTGGATGAGCGGGTGGCCGGGGTTTTTGTGGAGGCTGTGCAAGCCGAAGCTGGTGCGGTGCCGGCGCAATCGGGTTGGCTCAAGGCCCTGGAAGCACGATGCCGTCATTTTGGGATCGCCTTGGTATTCGACGAAATCCAAACAGGACTTGGACGATGCGGGACTTGGTTTGGTTTTCAGCATGACGGTATTGTCCCGGATGTGGTGGTCATGGCCAAAGGCCTGGGAGGCGGTTTGCCCATTGGGGCCTTTTCGGCATCTTCCTCCATGATGAAGCATCTGGCCGAGGATCCGCCCCTGGGACACTTGACCACTTTTGGAGGCAACCCGGTTTGTGCAGCCGCTGCGGTGGCGGTGATTGAGGTTATCCGGGACCAGGATTTAGCCTCCAGGGCTTTGCAAGCTTATGGGATTTTGGTAGAAAGGGTGAAGCAATGGTCGCTTGAAATAGGAATTCCAATTCAATTAAGCGGTAGGGGATTGCTTCTTGGGTTGGAATTGGAGCAAGACCCGGTTCGGACCAGGGAATGGATTGCTCGATGTTGGGAGGCTGGGCTTTTGGTAGACTGGTTTTTGTTCAACGAGGGGCGGCTTCGCTTGGCCCCGCCACTCAATATTTCCGACAGCCAATTGCATGACGCCATGGATATCCTCCGTAAGGCTTGGGGGTAGGGTCCTTACCTTTGTAGCCTGATGGAATCATCATGAAATTATTATCATACCGATCATCCAGGGGAAAGGATAGGGTAGCCTTGTGGGCTGCAGGTCAGGCCTGGGATGCTGCCGCTTGGAATTCTCAATGCGGACCCGATATGGCCTTGCTTTTGGAGCAAGGGGAGGCCGCCATGGATGCCTTGCGGTCCTTGGAGCAGAAGGTGCTTCAAGGGAATGTCCCCATGGAGCCGGTGGTCTTGGAGGCCAGGGATTGGCTAGCTCCGGTTCCCAGGCCTGCCTCTTGTCGGGATGGTTACGCTTTTCGACAGCACGTGGCCGCGGCTCGCCGGAATCGGGGGGTCGATATGATTCCTGAATTTGACCATCAACCGATTTTTTATTTCACCAATCATCAGGCGATCATCGGGCCTGGGCCTGTGTTCTGCATGCCGGATCATTTCCGGCAATTGGATTTTGAGTTGGAAGTGGCGGTGGTAATCGGAAAGGCTGGTCGGAATGTTCACGCCAAGGATGCCGACCGCTACATTGCCGGGTACACCATCATGAACGATTGGAGTGCTCGAACCCTGCAAATGGAAGAAATGTTACTGAGCCTGGGTCCCGCCAAGGGCAAGGATTTTGCAACCGCCTTGGGCCCGTACCTGGTCACCCCGGACGAATTGGAGGCCTGGGTGTGTCCACCCAAAGAAGGTCATACCGGCCGCTCTTTGGCCCTGGAAATGGTGGCCAGGCTTAACGGCGAGGAAGTATCGCGGGGTAATATGAGGGATATGGACTGGACCTTTGCCGAAATCATTGAGCGCTGTGCGTACGGAGCTTCCATCATGCCCGGCGATGTCATTGGATCAGGTACGGTGGGGACCGGTTGCTTCTTGGAGCTTAATGGAACCGGTCGGCGACTCGATCCGGAAGGTTACCAACCCCGCTGGTTGGCGGCAGGGGATGTAATGGAATTGGAAATTACCGGACTGGGTACCCTGACCAACACGGTGGTGGCGGATACGGATGCCTTTTCGATCCTGGCGCTCAAGAAGCCTTCGTTATGAACGAAACGCCCAACCCGTCGGTTATGTCTTGGCATTTTGAAGGGTGGGATCCCGCCAATCTGGACACGCCCTCGGTTCAAAACCTGTTGCATGGCGCTGTTGGACCCAGGCCTATAGCGTTAGCCTCCACCATCAACCTTAAGGGGCAAGTGAATTTGTCGCCCTTTAGTTTCTTTAATGTTTTCAGTGCCAAACCTCCGGTTTTGATTTTCTCACCCGCACTGCGCGTGCGTGACGGAAGTTCCAAACATACCTTACTCAATGTTATGGAACTTCCTGAGGTCGTCATTCAGGTGGTTCCTTTTGCGATGGTGGAACAGGTCTCTTTGGCTTCCTCGGAATTTGCCGAAGGGGTCAATGAATTTCAAAAGGCTGGCTTGACGGCGTTGCCTTCGCTAAAGGTAGCCCCGCCCAGGGTGGCCGAATCGCCAATTCAAATGGAGTGCAAAGTTTTGGAAGTGAAGCCGTTGGGTTCATCAGGCGGGGCAGGGAATTTGGTGATTTGCGAGGTGTTATATTTTCATGTGGCCCGCGAGGTGATTTTGCCCACGGGGTCTATCGACCCTTATGCCGTGGATGCCGTGGCCAGATTGGGAGGGGATTGGTACACCCGGTCGTCCATGGGATTGTTCCAAGTAGAGAAGCCGGTCCGTACCTGCGGGATCGGGGTGGACGCATTGCCTCCATGGTTGAGAGAAACCGGGTGCCTGGACGGTAACCGATTGGCCCGTCTGGGTAACCAGCCCACCATACCGAACCCGGAGCGATGCAGGGAAATTTTTAAGGAGCAATTTCCAGATTGTTCTTTCGATCCTCAAAGCCCGGAAGGTCGCAGGGAATTGGCGAAGGCGATGAGGCAGCTTCTGGATCAAGGCCGAACGGAGCATGCTTTGGCATTGGCGATGATCAGTTCTGGCGCAGCGGAGGATTAGTCAGCAAAGTTGATGGCGGTATGGAAATCCATGCTGGATTGAAAAGACCCAAGTTCGAAAAGAAATAAAATTGGAAAGACTCAAGATTAAATAAACCCAGGATGGATGCGAGCAAGGGTTGGTTGATTTACGGAGCAACAGGTTATACCGGTCGCCTGATTGTGGAGCATGCTGTTTCGCAAGGATTGCGTCCTGTGTTAGCAGGTCGTAACGAGGCCAGGGTCCGTGATCTGGCATTGGTCTACGGTTTGGACTACAGGGTGTTTGGTTTGGATGACCCGAATGCTGTGGATGCGGGCCTGCAAGGGATTGAAATGGTTTTGAATTGTGCAGGGCCTTTTGTGTACACTTACCGTGCGATGGCAGAAGCCTGTCTGCGCATGCTTGTGCATTATTTGGACATTACGGGGGAATTGGCAGTCTTGGAGGGATTGCACCGCATGAACGATCAAGCCAAGAGGGCAGGTATTGTTTTGATGCCGGCCACCGGCTTTGATGTGGTTCCTACGGATTGTATGGCGATGCATTTGGCCGAGCGTTGTCCTGACGGGGATCGTTTGTTGCTCGCCTTCGGAAATTTTGGAAGCCGAATATCTCACGGTACCCTTTCATCCCTTTTGACACGAATTGGTGAGCCGGGGGCAGAACGGGTGGGGGGGGAAATATTGTCGCGACCGGTAGGGCGCCTTTTGGAACGAATTGATTGGGGTGCAAGGAGTTCTTGGTGCATCAGCATTCCTTGGGGGGATTTGTTCACCGCGGGCATTAGCACCGGTATACCCCATATCGTGACGATGACCACTGCTACACGGCGTTTGCATCGAATCCTGCGCTTACAATTTGTTTTCAATCCGTTGTTACGATTGCGTTTGGTTCGCCGCTTCTTGCAGGCCAAGGTGGATCATAAGGTTTGGGGTCCTACCCATCATGAATTGCATCATGGGTACGCCATGGTATACGGTCGAATAACCGGCCCTTCGGGAACCACGGTGGAAGCAAGGTTGCAATTGCCTGAAAGCTATCGTTTAACAGCTTTGACCGCAGTGCATATTGTGCAACGAATCCCCGAACTCAAGCGCAGGGGGACAGTCGGTTTTCTCACCCCAGCCCAGGCTTTTGGACCCGCATTAATCACGGAAATTCCCGCTTGCCGTTACCTCGAGGAGTCCACCGAGGCGAGACCCGCCTTGTAAGTGGCCAAGGCCCGAACTCTCGCTTGGGCATGGTCCACGATGGGGGCAGGATAGGTGAGTTCATCCACTTCCGGCACCCAGCGGCGAATGTAATGCCCTTGGGGATCGAATTTGCGGGTCTGTTCGTAGGGATTAAAAACCCGGAAGTAAGGAGCCGCATCGTTACCGCAACCGGCGGCCCATTGCCAACCCCCAACATTACTGGCCATATCGTAATCCAGCAGATGCGTGGCAAACCAGGTTTCTCCCCAACGCCAATCGATAAGCAAATGCTTGGTCAGGAAACTTGCCACAATCATGCGTACTCTGTTGTGCATCCATCCGGTTTGCTTGAGCTCTCTCATCCCTGCATCCACGATAGGGTAGCCCGTATCTCCTTGGCACCAGCGTTCAAATTCATCCGGATGATTCCGCCATGGAATGTGGTCGTAGGCCGGCTTGAAGGCGCGATCTATGGTATGGGGGTAATGCCACAAAATACTTTGGTAGAAATCTCTCCAAATCAATTCGTTCATAAAGGTATCGCTCAAGGTGATGGCCTTCGAGGCAAGGCTCCGTACCGAAAGGGTTCCAAAGCGAAGGTGCAAACCCAGGCGGCTGGTTCCTTGTAAAGAAGGGATATCCCGCTGTTCGGCGTATTTCCGTAACACATTGGCTTTGATTTGCAATTCCGGCCATGGAATGGTGGAGGTTTGGAATCCCATGTCCCCGAGTGAAGGACCCATGGTCGTCTTGGGTAGAATCGCCCACTGGCGATGATCCTCCTCGGTGATCTGCACAGGTTGGATATCATTTCCGGTGATCAGTTCTCGCCAACGCCTGGCAAAGGGAGAAAAGATGGTGTAGGGTGTTCCGTCCCCTTTGAGAACCCTGCCAGGTTCCATAAGGCAATGATCGGAGGCTGTTGTTACGGAAATACCGTTATTTTGCAGAAGGGTAGTGATGGCCCTATCCCTTTCCAAAGCATAGGGTTCGTAATCCCGGTTCCAGAACACATGGTGCACGGGAAATTCTTCCAAGATCTGTGGCCAGAGGATCGTTGGATACCCGTAATAAACCTTCAAACCACTACCGTAGGCTTGTAATTCGCGGTTTATGGCTTGGAGGGTACGATGAATAAACATAACCCTTGCGTCTTGCTTGTTGTCCAACTTGTCAAGGATGTTTCGGTCGAAGATGAAAATTCCCTGCACCTTGGCCCCGCTGTTAAGAGCCAATTTCAAGGCACGGTTATCGTCCAAGCGCAGGTCCCGACGAAACCAATGCAGATGAACGAATTCGGAACGCATCAAAGATTTTTGAGGTTGGCCATCCCGCCGTCCACGCCCCAGATTTGCCCGGTGACCCATGAGGATTCAGGATCCAAGAGAAACCTCACTGCAGAGGCGGGTTCGGAGGCTTCCCCCACGCGGCCCAAGGGGTGTCTTTTGCCGGAGGCTTCAACCTTCTCGGGGGTGGACAACAGGGACCCTGCGAGGGGGGTGCGGGTCAAAGAAGGGGCGACGGCGTTGAAGCGAATTTGTTGGCCGGCGTATTCGGAAGCCAAGCTCAGGGTCAAGCCTTCCAAGGCTGCTTTGGCCGCAGCGATGGAGCTGTGAAAGGGCATTCCTACACGAGCTGCCACTGTACTCATCAAAACCACCGATGCAGCACCGGCATTTTTAAGAGCGGGTAGTGCGGCTTGGATGCTCTGAACAGCACCCATCAGATTAATGTTCATAGTCTGACGAAAATCTTCCAAACTGGTGCGGTGGAAGGGCTTAAGGGGGATATTGCCCGGCATATACGCCAAACCATGCAAGACTTCCGGTAAAGTTTGGGTCGGTGCTGGCTCTTCCGATAACACATCCCAATACGTCCATTGCTTCACTTGATCTTCCAAGGACTGTCTGCCCCAGGCGTGGACATGGGCGCCGTGTTCTTGCAATTGACGAACGAGTTCTTCGCCTATTCCCGAGGAGGCCCCTACCACCAAGTAGTTGCGTCCGGCAAGGGAAGAAGCCATTAGGAGTTTTTGCCGATTTCCAGAAACTTAAGGAATTCGCCGCGAATGTTTTCTTGCTCAAAAATCCCGGAATAGGAAGCAGTAATGGTGCTGCCTCCATGATCTTGAACGCCGCGCATCGAAACGCAGAGATGGGATGCATCGACGATGACCGCAACGTCTTTGGTGTGAAGGACTTCTTTGAGACCATCTGCAATTTGGTTGGTCAAGCGTTCTTGAACCTGGGGCCTGCGGGCATAGTAGTGAACCAAACGGTTGATTTTCGAGATTCCAATGACTTTGTCGGAGGAGAAATAAGCCACATGGACTTTGCCCACGATGGGTACAAAATGATGCTCGCAATTGGAATGGAAGACGATATCCTTTTCGATCAGCATTTGATTGTAATTGTATTTGTTTTCGAAAAGGGCAATCTTGGGCTTGTTCGCCGGGTTCAGACCGCTGAAAATTTCTTTGACATACATTTTGGCCACCCGGTCCGGGGTGCCACGAAGGCTGTCATCGGTCAGATCC
>VHAW01000044.1 GCA_016872225.1 Sphingomonadales bacterium
AACAATCTAGGCAAGGAGCGCTCGTACAAGCGCCAACGCCATGACTCCAAGACGAAATATAATTTTCTCATCCAACTGGATGCCGAATCGGCTTGCATGCTGTAATAATTTGATTCGATGTTATGAGATCGAACCCAGATTACCCTGTTTTTTAAGGCAGAGGCGCGTAATAAATCCGCGCATTGCCAGCCTTCGATCAAGATAGGGCCAGGCTCGCATGCAATGTTGCGAACCAAGTCACCGGAGGTACGGGAAACCATTGCCCATGGCCGTGTGTCGTAAGGTCCTACAAACCATCTTCGTGGATAACAACGAAGGGAAGCAACCCGCTGATGCCAATCCGGGAATTTACCTGAACGCAACACCGAAGGCCAAACGAAGGCATGGACATGCAATACCACTCCCAATTCCAAAAGAACACGAATTTTGGTATCCACCTCTTCGGTCCCTCCGTACAAGGGGGACAATGGAAGGTCAAAACAGACCAAATGCAGGACCGAAACAGACCGCATTAATCCAAAAAGGACGGATTCGTGGGAACGCCAGCGATATTGCCGGCTTTCTTTAGGCTCGAATCTTCGGCTTGGCCTTTTCCAGCAGGTTCAAACAAGATACCCCCCAAATCCGTCAAGGTCCCCCCAGCGCATCGGACCACCCGGGCCGGAAATCGGTCAATAGTGAGGTAATCATGCGTAGATATGACCAAAGCAGTACCCTTGCGGTTGATTTCAACCAACAAAGCCAAAATTTCTTCCGAACTATCGGGATCCAATTGCCCAGTAGGCTCGTCAGCAAGGAGCAAACCAGGTTTATTCAAAAGAGCCCTACCCACCGAAAGCCGTTGTTGCTCCCCTCCCGAAAGTCGATGAGGCCACTCTTTCTGTTTGCCTTCCAGACCAACCAATGCCAGGACCTCTTCAATACGTTGGGCTTTGGAACTCCCCTCTTTCCAGCCCGTGGCGGTCAAGACAAAATCCAAATTCTCCTCCACCGTCCTGTCAGTAAGCAATTGAAAACTCTGAAAAATAACCCCAATTCGACGACGTAACCCCGCCCTTTGGCTGAGTGGTAAGGTCAAAAGATCAATTCCTTGAATCTCGGCTTTCTGTCCTGAAAGCGGTATTTCTCCGATGAGCGCATTGATCAGGGTGGATTTACCCTCTCCGCTTTTGCCAACCAAATAAAGCATTTCGCCGCCTTGGAGGGTCAAATCAACATGATTTAGAATGGTCACTGCGCCGTACGCAATGCGGACTCTCTGAAGTTCTAGGGCATTCATGCCCTCAAATTTCTACAAAAAATCACCATATGAGATGGAATCTAGTTTATTTTTGAACCTTGTCGAAGACGTTTTTTATCCTCCATCCAGGAATTTATTCATCATGAAATACACCCGAATCCTCCTTTTTTGGCTCGCTACAGGTTTGCTCTTCTTTCAATCGCCCACCCAAAGTGTCTCCCAGCCTGCCAAGACGGTTTCGAAGGCCGTGATTGAAACTTGCCAGAATGCCATTTTCAAAACCGTGCCAGAGCGCCCTTTCCGAATCGGGGACAACATTCCTTTCAAAATTCAGATTCAATTCCGCAATTTCCCCTACCAAAAGAACACGCAAATTATCATTAGCCCGGAAGTCCATTTTCAAAAACGGATTTTGCCGTTAGCAACCATGAGATTTCTGGCCGTTACCGATGCCCAAAGCATTCCAGAAAATACCGAGGAAGAAACCATGGCCTTGCTTACCCGTCGAGGAGACTACAATTTCGAGCATGAAGTGTTCTTCCCTTACGAGCCAGGTGTAGAGTCCGCTACCTTGGAGGCCAGGGTCACCATCATTGAAGGTTCCATCAGTCAAGAATTGCCTTTAATCCGTATAAGCAGCAGGGGCTTCTCAAGCTTTAGTCGATTACTAGAGCCTACCCTCGAATTGATGGATTTGGATTACGAGAAAGAGAAATTGTGTGTAAAGGAATCCTACAAAATTCTTTATCCCGCGAACCAATATGATTTAAGCTACGGTTTGAATCAAGCGACAATCTCCAACCTCATGAGTTCTCTCCAAAGTTCGAAAGAAATTCTGGAAATTCAAATTACCAGCAGCGCATCTCCAGATGGTGAATCCAAAGAGAATGAGAATTTGGCATTTAAGAGGATGGAATCCGTCCATAAGCTCGTGGTCCGCGAACTTATGACAAGGACTGTAAACCCCATGAAATCAGACGAAGTTTTTGGTCAAGGTTTCATCGCTTCCCGCTGGAATGAGCAACCTTGGGATTCTTTGCTGACCTTCCTTTCTCCTAAACAATTTAAAGGATATGCCAAGCTTAAAGATATTCTAAACGAGGAAAGTACTCTTTCCTCCAAGAAGGAAAAGCTGGAAAAAATGCTAAATGAATACCCCATCCTCCCGGAAATATATTTCCCAATGCTTAGGAATTGCAACGTAGAAATTCTTAGCACCCCCTCTGACCAAAGTATTATTGCAGATTTGCAGCAATTTGTCAAAGGTAAACTTCCCAAGAACACATCTTGTACACGACTGATCCAAATGGCACTTGCCGCTGAATCTACCTCCCTAAGTATTAAACTTTATCAAAAGGCCATTGCATCGTATCCCGAAGATTACAGGGCCCATTTCAAGTTAGGAATGATTCATTATCAGGAACAAAAGTATTCAGATGCCGAACAGGCCTTTCAGCAAGCTGCTTTGCTCAACCCTAAGTCAGCCGAATCCTTCAATAACCTTGGTGCAAGCCAAGCCATGTTACGGAAATATTCCAGCTCCCTAATGAATTTTGAGCGTGCCGAAGGATTACAAAGCCCAAGCTTATCCAATAAGGCCTACGCCGCTTCGCAAATGGGGCGCTTTCAAGAAGCCTTGGATTGGTACGGCAACGAAGCCGCCATTAACAGGGCTGTATGTCATCTTGGCTTGGAGCAAGGACTTCAAGCGGTTCGTGTCTTGCAAGAACATGAGGATGCGACAGCCCAATCATTATATTTGATGGCCATCTCTGGTGCACATATCAATGACATCGCCCTTGTTTGCGAAAGTCTTAAAGCGGCAATCGCCAAGGATATCCAGTACAGGGAATCGGCCAAAACGGAAGCTGAGTTTAATGCGTACCGTAACAATACACAATTCAGAGAGGCAATGAAATTACCAACAACCTACATACGGTCCAATCCGTAATCTCACTGCTTTTTGTTGCATTACTGTTGCGTCGTTTCAGTCGCCATTCGTGCGGAACCCCGGCATCAGGCCGAACAAATCAGCCAGGCCTTATGGGGTGAGGCCTTAGAAATTTTGAATTTTTCCAACGAATGGGCTCGTATTCAGTGCACTTGGGATGGTTATTCGGGTTGGATACCGTGCAAAGCCATTATGCTCTGTTCAAGTTTGGAAGAAAGTGCCTGGACCATTTCTAGTGACTTTGCTCAAGTTCTCGATCTCAAAGACGGTTCCGTGTTATTGCTAAGCATGGGAAGCCGCCTTCGTTCAGCGCTATTGCCCAAAGGCTTTCAAATGCTCTCCGGGTCTGCCGTTGATCATGAGTCGTACACCAAAAATCAAGCGGTCAGCCTTCGGGAAATAGGCCTACCGTGGCTAGGTACCCCCTACTTGTGGGGTGGTAGAAGCCGGTTTGGTATTGATTGCTCGGGCTTTACCCAGATGATCATGGCTCGTTTTGGTCATGCCATACCCCGTGACGCCAAGGAACAATGGGCAATGGCCCCTCAACGTATCCAAAAGCCAGAATACGATGTCTTTGAGGAAGGCCAGCTTGCTTTTTTTGGGCCATCCTTGGATCGAATCAGCCACGTTGGCATCGTGCTTGGTCCGGACACTATTTTGCACGCCTCCGGAAGGGTCCGCATAGACCGTTTAAGCCAACAGGGTATATCCTTGGAGATTCCAGACACTAACCGGTCGACAAAGCTAATGACCCATACTATTCAAGGAATTGCAACGTATAAATAGCCTATACCCGAAGATTTCTCTCAAGCCAACAGTTTTCCTTACTTTTGCAAAAAAATGATATAATGTACCATAAACCTTTCTCCAAAATCTTTGCACCGTGTTTGGTCTTGTCCCTTTTGACATTGGCAGGATGCAGAAAACCATTCCATCTGGATCAATCCGCAGTTACGGTTGAAATGCCCACCGAGCCTGTAACGCTGCACGGAGATCATACCGAACTCAAAGTGGCCTATAGTATTGCCCCGAAAGCTTTTGTTCCCAAGGGTGTTGCAGTGGCAAAGTTGATCCAAATCAAAGGCAACGAGTCCACTGAAATAGCACGTGATGTTTGGACAGGACCTAAAGTCAATGGAGTGAAAGGTCGTAAAATCGATCCAAAGAAAGGTGGAAATGCGGACCTTGGATTCAAAGCGCCCACCAAGGATGAACCTAATCTTTCCGAATATTGGTTAGAGTTCATTTCCTTCTCCGGGACAACCTCACAAATCAAAAAATCAAAGAAATTTTTGGAGGAAAAAACGTACGATAAAGCCCCAAAAAAATCGTATCAATTTCGAATTAAACTCACCGAGGGCCTCAGCCTACTTTCCAGGACAGGACAAGTGATCAGTACCCCGATAACGATTCCCGCACGGTTTGTGGCCGACACCATCGAACCCTTTGAAGCCACTATTTATTTTGAGCTTAACAAATCTTTGATTCGAGAAAGCGAACGTAAAAGAAAGGAAATTCTTCAGCTGGCCGATTTTCTGAGTAAAACCAAAGAAATTCTCAAAATAGAAGTGAACGGCTACGCTTCGCCGGATGGTGAAATCCAATTCAACAACGAGTTGGCTGATGAAAGAGCCACTGAGGCAGGAAAATTTGTCATCAACGCCTTGCGTTTAAGTCAAGGTTTGAAGGACATTCAGTTCGACTTGAATAATTCCAAGCTTTACATCCAAAACAAGGGTACCGAAGATTGGAAAGGATTGTTGCGGGGTATTGAATTTGCCCGTATTCCGCAGAAGGATCAGGTAAGAAGCATCATCGAGAATTCGACTTTAAGCAGCTCAGAAAAACAATCTCAGCTTAAAGGCATGCACGCTTCCTGGGAAATCATCGCGGAAGATTACCTTCCACCCCTTCGCAGGGCCAATATGGTCATCAACACCAAAGTTCCACCCCGGACTTTCGAGGAGCGTATGGAGCTTATACGGATGAAATCTTCGGAGATATCCGCTTCAGAAATGCTCGCCACCTCTGAACAAGTCACTAACATGATGCAGCGATCTGAAATTTTGGAAATGACCAAAAGTCAATACCCATCTGATCATCGTGCATACAACAACCTGGCCGTGATAGATATTGAAAGTGGTCGTTTGGAAACAGCTGCGCGAAATTTGGATGCGGCCGCTGAGGCTGACCCCAGCTCCCCGGAAGTCCTTCATAACCAAGCCTGGATTGCCTACCTCCAAAAAGACTGGTTCAAAATGAATTTAGTGATCAAACGGACTCGAAGCAATGGTCAAAGACTTCCAGAATTTGAAGCTTTGATGGCCATCAGGTCTGGTAAATACTCCGAAGCAATCGAGGCCTTAAACGGCCAAGCGCAGCATCCTCTTTTGGCGCTGGCCTACTGTCTCAATCGTGATTACAACGCCGCAACCAAAGCCATGCAAGGACTTGACCGTCAAAACCCCAATGTTTTGTATCTAAGCGCTGTGGTGGCAGCCCGAAGCAACAATTCATCAGTGGTGCAGCGGGATCTCGAAGCCCTGGTAGCGAGCAACCCACAAGTTAAAGGCACACTGCTTGCGGATCCTGAATTTGCACAATTCCGTCAGGAAGCTTTCTTTAAGAATTTGACCCTGTAATATTGATTATTTCGGAACTGTCTTTTGGCGATGTCCTGTAATGAGGACTGCTTTGGCTGACCCAACGACCGCAATTAGCTGATGTAGATCTGCAGAGAACACCCTCTCCGCCGAGCCAAAGGCGGTCAACAATTTGCGACAAGTTTCCGGGCCAATGCCTTTGATAGTATCCAAGGTGGATTGCATACCCGCTTTCTGGCGACGATTGCGGTGGTGTTGCAAGCCGAAGCGATGAGCTTCGTCGCGCATTTGCTGGATAAGCCTCAAAGTCGGACTTTTTTTATCCAGCATCAAAGGATGAGGGTCTCCTACCTTGAACAAGGCCTCCAAACGTTTGGCGATCCCCAACAGGGGCAAATGGTCCAGTCCCAAGGCGACCAAAGCTGTTTGGGCAGAACTTAATTGACCCTTACCGCCATCAATCACCACTAGATCCGGCAAGGGCAGACCCTCCTCCAGCATGCGTTGATAACGCCTTGTAATAACCTCCTCTATTCCCGCAAAATCATCAATCCCCTCTACCTCGCACAAATTGAAAAGTCGGTAATCTCGTTTGGAGGGTCGGCCGTTTCGAAAAACAACGCAAGCCGATACGGTCTGGCTACCTTGGGTATGAGAATTATCAAAACACTCGATGTGTTGCGGTATTTGAGGTAATTGCAAATCCTTTTGGACCTGTTGCAGGAGGCGATCTGACCTGGAGGCAAATTGCCTTTCTTCCGGTTTCCGTAACAATTCCTGCAAACAAAAAAAAGCGTTTTTGAGACTCAAATCCACCATCTTACGCTTTTCGCCATCGGACGGTATCTTGCACGGAACCCGAACAAAAGGCAGGCTTTCCGGCATCACATTGCACACAATTTCCAAAGGTTGATGCTCAAATCGGTTGCAAATTTCCAATATGGCTTGGGCCATGATGCTTGACGGCTCCTCCTCCAATCCCAATTGTATTTCCAGATTGTAGGAACGCATGACCGCACCGTTGCGCACATGCAGATGATTGACCACGGCCCTGTCCTGATGTTGAGCCAAGGCGAAGGAATCCAGTTCCTTGATGGTGGTGCTGACCACGGTTGATCGGGCTTCGTAGCGTTCCAACAATTCCACCTGACCCTTGAGGGTGTGGGCTTCCTCAAAATCCAAACGTGCAACACAGGCTTTGATTTGTTTACGAAGGTTGAGCAGCAATCCCCTGAGGTTTCCTTTGAGCAAAAGGTGCACCGCGTCCGTATAACAACGGTATTCCTGTGCACTCTGAAGGCCTGCGCACGGCGCCATGCAATTGCCTATTTGATGCTCCAAACACGGACGATAGCCTGCATTGGCGATTCGGTCCTCGCTTAGGTTCAGAGCGCAGGTGCGCAAAGGATACAATTTGCGTATCAAATCCAACAACGTGTACATCGTGGTCGGTGAAGAATAGGGACCGTAATATCGCGACCCGTCACGCCGAACTTGTCGCGTGACTTCAAGCCGCGGAAAGGGCTCATTGCGTAACACCAAAAAGGGATAAGTCTTGTCGTCTTTGAGCCGAATATTGTAGCGCGGCTGATGTTTCTTGATGAGTACGTTTTCAAGAAGAAGCGCATCGTGTTCCGTATCCACCACGGTAAATTCGATGCGCTCAATCAAACGGACCATGAGTCGGATACGATGGGTGTCCGCCTGGTTTGCAAAATATTGGGATACGCGTTTGCGCAGATTTTTGGCTTTCCCCACATAGAGCAATCGTTCATAACGATCGTAATAGCGGTACACTCCCGGAGTTTCGGGAATGGAATATTCCAATAGTTTGAATCCAATCAAATCCATGGCGAATCCTCCCTCAAAGTTCCTCCCTTTGGGCGTGGGTCAATCCATAAGATGCGGAGGCCTCGATCTTGGATAGGACCAGGCCATCGGTTAATCGAGTTTCCAACAGAGCTCCGGACGGAGCATCCTTGCAGCTTCTGACCACCTTACCGTTCACCATCGCCATCGAGAAACCGCGCTGAAGGACTGATTGAATATCCAAAGCTGATGCCTGCCGTGTCAGGGTAATGCAGGTTTGATCCAGGGTATCCAATTGCAGGGATATCCCTCGTTGGAGCCGATGCCACATTTCCTCCATGGATTGTTCTTGATTAAATAGTTTCTGCAACAACCCTCTGCGAATGCGCTGCTCCAAATCCAACAGGGTGGAATCGCAATGCTCGATGAAGTAGCCGTAGTTGCGCTGTACGCTATCCTCCAGGCCATCGAAACCTTGTTCCAAAACCAGGCATTGACGACGAAGGCTGTTGCCCGCCAACTGTTGAGCGAGATGAATCTGTCCTAACAATTCATCCTGATCCGGGGTAACGATTTCCGCGGCCGCCGTTGGGGTTGGCGCCCTAAGGTCCGCGACAAAATCAACCAAGGTCACATCCGTTTCATGACCAATCGCCGTGATCACCGGGGTCTCCAACGCAAAAACGGCCCGAACCAAAGACTCGTTATTGAAACACCACAAATCTTCCAGGGAACCTCCTCCCCGCGCAAGGATTATGACCTCAACTTCAGGCCGTTGATCCAACGTCTTTAACGCCAAGATAAGCTGATTGACTGCCGCCTCCCCTTGAACCAGGCTTGGGGCAAGTATGATGGGAATTCCCGGAAAGCGCCTCTCCACCGTGCGTTGGATATCATGAATCACAGCACCATCGGGAGAGGTCACCACCCCCAACCGCGCGGGGTAGGCTGGGATTGCCTTTTTGTGGATTGACTCAAACAGCCCCTCAGCTTGTAACCTTGCTTTAAGTTCCAAATAACGTCTGAACAAATCCCCTTGCCCGGAGGCTGATATGCTCATCACCTGCAATTGCAAGGAACCCCTGGGTGCATAATGCCTCAATTCTGCTGCAACCTGAACACGGTCACCATCGATGGGATCAAAGTCCAAGAGTCTTCGCTGGCCCTGAAACATAACACAATAAATTTGACTGAAGGCATCCTTGAGGGTGAAGTACATATGCCCGCTTCGGGCCTTGGTCATGCCGGTAATTTCCCCTTCCACCACCAGTCGCCGAAAATCAGGATGCCCCTCCACGTAATCGCGGATCCACTCGTTCAAACCGGACACGGTAAGTGGCCGTCCTTGATCCGAAGGGTCTACAGAATGGGAAGAAAACATAAACGAGGCCAAAATTTCAACCTCCAAATTAGGGTCGATGCGTGTAATTTTAGCCGATGAATACAGAACCTGAACGCATGAAACAAGCCTCTTCATCCGATATCAAGCATGTAACCGTGGTGGGTTGCGGTACCATGGGCAATGGCATCGCCCAGGTTTTTGCAACCTGCGGTTACCCCGTCGAATTGGTGGATCTCTCCGCCCCCGCCCTGGACAAAGCCATGAGCACCATCGCCCGCAATTTGGATCGGGTAGTGGCCAAAGGGGGGTTGGATCAAAACGCTAGAGACGTCGCTTTGACCCGCATTCACTGCAGCACCTCTTTGGCCGAGGCCACCCAAAAGGCCGATTTGGTGGTTGAAGCAGCCACCGAAAACCGGCAAATCAAGCTGGAACTCTTTCGTCAATTGGATCAATTAAGCCCCGCGCATTGCATCCTGGCGACCAACACCTCTTCCATCTCAATCACTGATATTGCCGGAGCCACAACCCGCCCAACGCAGGTCATCGGCATGCACTTTATGAACCCGGTACCGGTCATGAAATTAGTTGAAATTATCAAGGGTTATAACACCGATCCTTTGGTCACCGCCACTATCGTAGAAATGAGCCATCGCCTAGGCAAGATTCCGGTTGAAGCCAACGATTACCCGGGATTTGTCGCCAACCGCATCCTCATGCCCATGATCAACGAAGCCATCCATGCCCTCTACGAGGGCGTGGCCGGTGTCGCCGAAATTGATATTGTTATGAAACTGGGTATGGCCCATCCCATGGGGCCCCTGCAATTAGCGGATTTTATTGGCTTGGATGTCTGCCTCGCTATTCTTAAGGTGCTGCACGACGGATTTGGACAGCCCAAATACGCTCCCTGCCCCCTCTTGGTCAAAATGGTTTCATCCGGTAACTTGGGTGTCAAAACCGGCAAAGGGTTTTATGCCTACCAAGAAGGCTCCAAAGACCTGGTTGTCGCTCCAGAATTTCGCTAATCCCGCGAATTACGCCTAGCCTTGAAACGGATAAGAGTAAGTAGTCGGAGGCAAGAGATTTTCTTTGATGGTTCGGGCCGAAACCCAGCGCAACAAATTAAGAGAAGAACCGGCCTTGTCGTTGGTTCCGCTGGCCCTAGCTCCCCCAAAGGGTTGTTGACCAACCACTGCACCGGTGGGTTTGTCATTAAGGTAAAAATTACCCGCGGCATGCCGGAGTCGGTTGGTGGCCAAATCCAACGCATAGCGATTGGTCGCCAGAACCGCTCCCGTCAAGGCATAGGGTGAAGTGGTGTTGCAAAGCTCCAAAACCTCTTCATAACGGTCTGCCGGATAGACATATACCGTCAGAACAGGACCAAACAACTCTTCGCACATGGTCTTGTATTTGGGGTTGGTTGTCCGAATCAGGGTAGGCTCCACAAAATAACCCTTGGACTTATCGCAGATTCCGCCGATCACAATTTCGCAATCGGGGTGCTGCCTTGCTTCTTCGATAGCGGACTGAAGTTTATCAAAGGACTTTTCGTCAATCACGGCATTGATAAAATTCCCGAAATCTTCAACCCCACCCATTTTCATGTCTTGCAGATCGGCTTTCATGCGTTCCAGAACAGCGGGCCATAACACATCCGGGATATAGGCCCGGGATGCTGCCGAGCATTTTTGGCCCTGATATTCAAAGGCTCCTCGCGACAAAGCGGTGGCAACCACCTCAGCAGGGGCCGAGGCATGGGCCACCACAAAATCTTTCCCCCCCGTTTCGCCCACAATGCGAGGATAAGACTTATACAAACCTATGTTACGGCCTATTTGTTCCCAAATTTGGTTAAAAACACCCGAGGAGCCCGTAAAGTGTATCCCCGCAAAGTCGGGATGTCGGAAGATGACCTCACCGGCCACCGGTCCCGGCACCGGCACCATGTTAATGACCCCGTCCGGCAGACCCGCCTCTTGGAACAAACGCATCAACCAATAGGCCGAATAGACCTGGGTGTTGGCCGGTTTCCAAACCACCGTATTACCCATCAAGGCTGCTGAACAAGGAAGATTGCCCGCAATCGAAGTAAAATTAAAGGGGGTCAAAGCAAAGACAAAACCCTCCAAAGGACGGTACTCCACACGATTCCAAGATCCAGTCAAGCTTTCGGGTTGTTGGCGATAAATCTCAGTCATATACCGCACGTTGAACCGAAAAAAATCAATCAACTCACAAGCCGCATCGATTTCGGCCTGGTAAGGATTTTTGCTTTGGCCCAGCATGGTGGCTGCGTTGATTAAATCACGATAGGGACCAGCCAATAAATCGGCCATACGCAAAAAAACAGCAGCTCTTTGTTCCCATGGCAAGGCCTCCCAAGCCGGTTTGGCAGCCAAAGCGGCCTTGATGGCCTCTTCGACATGCGCCGCATTGGCTTCGTGAAAATGGCCGAGGGTATGAGCATGGTCGTGGGGCGGGGCCATCCGACGGGTTTGCTTGCTGTGCACCTCCTGTCCTCCAACGATTATGGGAACCACCAACTCGCGTTGACGCAGGTCATGGAGAGTTTGTTTCAAGGACAAGGCCTCCGGGGAACCGGGAGCGTAGGATCGAACTTTTTCGTTAACGGCGGGGGGTACCGAGAAGATTCCAAAAGACATACACGATATTTAAAGCCCAAAGGTACAAGTCCAATCCCCTAAGCCCATCGCTGCCATGAACCTCGAAAGCTTACGCGATCTCTGCCTTAGCCTACCGGACTGTACCGAAGACTTACCCTTTGACGAAAATACTTTGGCCTTTAGGGCCTTGGGCAAGATTTTTGTCCTCACGGATTTGATGGAATCAGATCGTTTCAACGCCAAATGCGATCCAGAATGGACCCTGTCCCTCCGAGAATGCTTTCCGCTTGCCATACTCCCTGGGTATCACATGAACAAAAAACATTGGAATACTGTACGCATGGATGCCCGGCTCCCGGAAGCCTTGATGAAAGACCTGGTACGCCATGCCCATGCCTTGGTTCACCCTGCTTGGCGCAATTCGGCTTCCACCTATATTCGGGAATGGTAAACACCGAACCCATTTCCTCGCTGAGCCTGATCGTCCCCGTTTACAACGAAGCAGAACGGGTACAGGCCTTGTTGGAAGCCTTGACCAACGTACGCTGGCCGGCTGAACTTACCCATGTTGAATTCCTCTTGGTGGATGATGGGTCCACAGACGGCACCCCCGCGATTCTCGAGACTTGGTGCCAAGAGCATCCCCAATTCCAATGGATCCGACAGGAGACCAACCGAGGCAAAGGCGCAGCCATCCACCGAGGATTGCGTGTAGCAGTCGGGGATGCCGTTGGAATTCAAGATGCCGATATGGAACTCTTGCCTTCGGATTGGCCGGCTATGCTTCAGGCCTTA
>VHAW01000045.1 GCA_016872225.1 Sphingomonadales bacterium
GAAATCTGGGCAAGGTTGCATTACCGGATTGTCGTTAACGCCCTGTTGAGGGAAATTGGGTTGCGAGTCGCATTGATGGGCCTGACCCTTGCCTATGCTCAAGAGCTGATTGGTTGGGAGGGATTCTTGTGGGGTATGTGCGCCTCTTACGGGGTTTCGGCTCTACTGTTAGCGGGGTACTTGCAGGGCATGGGGGTACTGTACCTTAACCCGGCCTATGTTCGGGTTCGACGGGCTTTGCGACCGATCATGCTACGCTATTCGCTGTGGATGATTGTTGGTGGTGCGGGTGTGGTTATCAACGAGCGAATTGATGGTTTGATGCTGGCCTGGTTGGCAGGTCTCGCTTCGACAGGTATCTATAGTTTGTCTTTTTTTATCGGGACCATCATCGAAATGCCGCGTCGTTCGATTTCTCAAATTGCCGGGACCCTAATAACCCATGCATGGAAGGCGAAGGACTATCAGGCCTTGGCCCAATTGCATCGTCAGGCCGCGCTCAATCAAATGCTGATTGGAGGAATTTTGCTGGTCTTGATTTGGACCCAAATTGATACGGTTTTTGATGTGATGCCCAACGGAGATGTTTATCGGGAGGGTAAATGGGTGGTGTTATGGATTGGTTTGGCCCGGTGGTTTGACATGTCCAACGGGGTCAATACGGAAATTATTCTGAATTCCCCGTATTATCGGTTCAATTTAATTTCTATTGCGTTGCTGGGAATGATTTCTTTCACGGCCAATTACCTACTTATTCCTGTCTATGGTTTGACGGGTGCAGCCGCTGGCAGTACCCTGTCCATTTTATTGTTTAACCTCTTGAAGGGTGGATTTCTTTGGTTCCGACTTGGCATTCAGCCTTTCAGTCAACAGACAATTAAGGCGTTGACTTTGTTGCTGGGGGTCTACATCGCAGGGGAGGCGATGGGTTCATTGACAACTATACCGGGCAATTCCGTTGAATCTTCTGGAATTCCTTGGAAATTGTTATGGGAGATGTTTTTGAAATCCACGGGGATGATCGCATTGTTTACGGTCCTGCTTTATCGATGGAAAATTTCGCCTGAAATCAACAGCATATTATACTCCTTGTTTCGTCGAATGGGGTGGCTCAAAACTTAGCCTAGGATTTGCGCGCTGTGGTTCTTGGTATCCACTTTGGCAATGACTTCTTCAATGCGTCCCTTCTCGTTAATTACAAAGGTGACCCTGTCTGTGCCCATATAGTTGCGGCCGTACATATTCTTTTTAATCCAGGTCGCGTAGGCTTCATGGACGCAGTGATCCTGGTCGGATAACAAATCAAAGGGAAGGCTGTACTTGGTTTTGAACTTGGTGTGCGATGCAGGGCTGTCTGTGCTAACGCCCAGGATGCTGTAACCTGCATGAAGGAATCGCTTATAATGGTCCCTAAGATCGCAGGCTTCGGCGGTACAGCCGGGGGTGTCGTCCTTGGGGTAGAAGTACAGGACCAATTTACGTCCTTTGAACTCCGCAAGGGTACGGGTTTGGCCGTTTTGGTCAGGGGCTTGGAAGGACGGGGCTTTGTCGCCCACCGCTGGTCTGCTCATGGAATCAAGGTTTGAAGGTTATGGTTTGGCTTGAGGATACGCTGGAAGCGGACGTTCTTCGATTTCTAGGGGAAACCGATGAAGCCTGCTGTTACCTACTTTGTCCGTAACACGCAATTCCATGGTTTGTTTTCCCAGAGGCATGCATTCATCCAGGTGAATTATAAGCAAATTATTCTTGGCATCATAATTGGGGAGTATCCATTCATCACCCGCACAAAATCGATAATCAGCTATGCCGGACATGGCATCGCTTATGCGGAAATAGAGAGCTTGCCCATGGTGGCGTCGAAGGTCTTTGGGCTTTATTAAGCTTTTGATAACGGGCGGAACTGTATCAATAACCAAATCCATTCGGCCGAACATTTTGGCATAGGCCCTGAAACGGTCACCTTCCCATCGTCCGCTAAGATAGTTCACCTGACCGCCGAGGCCGCGATTTCGTAACAATACTTTGGATCGAAGGGCGGGAGAAACACGGCCTGACTTGGCCTGCAATTGGACTTCGAAGGCGTGGTGAACCGGAATGCGGGGGTCATGAAGAACCCACTCGTTCAGGGAGACTGCTCCCGGGCTTGCTGGTAAGGTGTTGATTTGCAATGAAATGCTATCGTATACGGTTCCAGCTGGTAGGTGCGCCCGAAATCCAGTCGCAGTGCGCGTGATGGCCAGTAAGGGGCCGTGACTGCGTTGGATATAGGGTTTCTTGGCGGGAGGAGCCAGGATATCCGGTGCAATAGTGAATCCGTAGCCGATGCTATTCCCATTGAAATCATAACACCATGTCTGAATACTGTCTAATCTTCTTTGTCCCGAGGGGACCAAGAGTCCGTTACGTTGGGTTGTCCCATACATAGGGAGCAGATTTCCAGGGCTTCGCTGGCAACGGTGCTTCTGGGATCGGTCCTTGATGCGGGCGACATAGTCCATGACCGAATTTCCGTAGCGGGTTTGATCAAAATGGAAACGATCTGCGCGAAAGTCGTAAACCGTATCGCGGTTTTGCAAAATCACGATGCGGTAAACTCCGGTGGTCAATTCGTTGGAATCCTGCCTGTCTCTGGCCATCAATTCGATATAGGCAGGGTAGCGTAATCGGTGGGTCGGATGGGAAAAGGTATCCATCGGGTATCCCATCTTGTTGAGCAGATACGTGGCCTTGGGTATGGTAGCGCCTTTGGGTGTTGCCGAAACAGAGCTTTTGTGCTTTTTGGTCCGTTTGCCTTTGCGTTTCTTGTTTTTGCGAACCTTGCTTGGGGAGTCCTGTTCCAGAAACAAGGTGGTGCGTTCCAATACGGCATCGCTATACCCAATTCCAGGGATTTGCACCAACTGCAAGGATTGCAAATAAGGAGGGGATTGATCAGTCATCTGTAACCCCAAATGCTGTGGGTTGATAATGTCTTCGCTGAGGGTATGCCTTACTTCAAAATGCAAATGTGGTCCGCTGGAGCCTCCTGAATTTCCACTGTAGCCGATGATTTGGCCTTGCCGGACAGGCAGTTCCTTGGGTTTTAAGGCCATGTCCAATTCAAATTGCTGGTATTGGTAATGGCGCGCCTTCATCCATTCCGCGATGGGCGAGGCGTAACGATCCAAGTGGGCGTACACCGTGGTGTATCCTCCAGGATGATTGATGTACAAAGCTAAGCCGTAACCGCTCGCCGAGGTTTTGATTCGGGCAATATGCCCGATCGCAACCGCGCGGATCGGTACCCCAATTTTGCTATCGGTTCGATAATCCAGGCCGCTGTGCAAATGGTTGGTACGCAGCTCCCCAAAAACCCCGGAACTCAAGGGCAATCCATCAATGGGATGAATCCATGGCTGGGCCTCTAAGCCGTTCCATAACAAGGCCAAAATCATTGCCTTTATTGTGCGTAACCAGCACCAATTCAAAACCTTAGAAATTGGGACTCAAGACGAAACGACTGTAGAAATCCTCGATGCGTTGGACGGCCTCTTCGGCGGTGTCCACCACTTCAAAGAGGCTTAGATCGTTTTCGCTGATATTGTGTTCCGAAAGGAGCAGGGTTTGGCGAATCCAATCCATGAGTCCACTCCAATACAAGGAACCTATGAGGATAATGGGGAATTTTCCAATCTTATGGGTTTGAATCAAGGTCAGGGCCTCAAACAATTCATCAAGGGTTCCGAAACCGCCGGGCAAGACGATGAACCCTTGTGCGTATTTGATAAACATCAATTTACGTACGAAGAAGTAATCAAAATTGAGAAGCTTGTCTGCATCAATGAATTCATTATGGGATTGTTCAGAGGGGAGATCAATGTTGAGTCCCACGGATTTTCCTCCGGATTTGCGGGCACCTTTGTTACCGGCTTCCATGATCCCGGGACCACCTCCGGTGATAACCCCGTACCCTTTGCGCACCAACCTTTCGGCAATTTCTTCTGCAATTCCATAATAGGGGTTGGTGGGTAAGGTTCTAGCCGATCCAAAAATGGAAACACAAGGTCCTATGCGGGACAATTTCTCGAAACCTTCCACAAATTCCGCCATGATTTTGAAGATCTGCCACGAGGAGGAGGCTTTGATTTCGGTCCAGTTCTTCTGCTCGAAAGCGTCTTGAAGGCGTTCTTGTTCGTTGGGTGTATTCATTGTGTAAGGTGGTTATGAGGTTTAAGGGATAGTAGCCAAAGTCCTGCAAAATTTATGGCGCCGTTCAAGATTAAAAGTTCGAATCCGACTTCGTAGCCTCCTAACCAACGCGCGCTGTTCGATTTGAGTATATAGCAGAGCAACGGAGTGACCACGGCAACAGCAGGGACCCAGTGATCTCGCACCGTTCGACGGCTGGCTAGACCAAAGGCAAACATACCGAGCAAGGGGCCGTAGGTATAACCGGCCACGGTGAACAGCTGGGTAATCAAAGACTCGTTGTGCAGGGAATGGAAAACGATAATTTGCAAGGCCAAGACCAGCGACATGCCTATGTGCACCCACTTTCGGGTGTGGACATCGCCCCGATTCTCGTTGAATCCCAGGAAGTCCACGCAAAAGGAAGTGGTCAAAGCAGCAAGGGCGGAATCTGCGGTGGAATAAGCCGCAGCAATCAAGCCAATAATGAACATCAACCCTGCCACCACCGGCAAATGCTCAAAGGCCAAGGTGGGGAAGAGCATATCGGCTTTGGCCGGTAGGGTTATGCCCTTGGCATCCACATAGGCGTACAACAGATAACCCAAAACCAAGAACAGCAAATTAACCAGCACCAGCACGATGCTGAACCAGAACATATTTTTGCGTGCATCGCTTAGGTTCTTGCAGCTGAGGTTTTTCTGCATCATGTCTTGATCAAGACCGGTCATGACCACGGTGATGAATATCCCCGACAAAAACATTTTCCAGAAATTCCGGGCGCTGTGGTCCCAGAAGAAAATCTGCGACATTGGGGTGCCCGTGTCGGCACAATTCGCGGCAGGGGTCCGCAAATCACTTTGAACCAACGACCTAAGCAAATCCCCCCAAGACCAGCCCAATTCACACGCGATAGCATTGACACTGAAAATCACCGCCAACAAAAGAAACATGGTTTGCAGGGTGTCCGTGATGACGATGGTTTTCATTCCGCCGCGGAAGGTGTAGAGCCAAATAAGCCCCACGGTGACTGTGACGGTAAACCAAAAGGGAAGTCCCAAGGGTCCCAAAACCAATTGATCCAAAATCATGGAAACCAAATAGAGTCGGAATGAGGAGCCGATGGTGCGCGAAAGGATGAAGAAGGCGGCGCCAGTATAATGCGTCGAAGGCCCAAAGCGTAAGCGGAGGTAGCCGTAGATGCTGGTCAAGTTGAGCCGGTAATAAAGCGGCAAGAGGCCGTGGATGATGACCTGGTACCCCACGAAGTAACCGAGTACAAGTTGGAAATAGGAAAACCCGTTGTTACCGGCAGCAGCTCCGACGGCCCCGGGTACGGAAATAAAGGTGACGCCGGACAGCGATGCGCCAATCATCCCGAAAGCCACCAAGTACCATGGAGCTTGCCTCCCAGCCACAAAGAAAGAAGAATTGTCATGACTCCTTCCGGTACGCCATGCTACCAGCACCAGTATCCCGAAGTAGGCTAAGATCAGGCTAAGGACTAATAAAGGGGACAATTTTTCTACTTGGGTGAAAAAGGGGAGGACATCTTGAGGGGCGGTTTGATTCGGCGCAAGGATGCTTTAGGGCGAAGTTAACCCAAACGGGGTGCTATTTTTGGTAGCGATGAATCTAGGATCTCAATTGGTGCAGGATGCGGTGGATGCCTTCACGAAATTTCCGGGCATAGGACGTAAATCAGCCTTGCGTTTGGTTCTGCATCTCCTGCGTAAGGATCCCGCTGAGGCCAAGATCCTTGGAGATGCGCTCCATAAATTGGTGGATCAAATTCGTTACTGCGAACGCTGTTTCCATTTCAGTGACCATGCCCTTTGCGCGGTTTGTTCCAATCCCAAGCGTCAGCATGAAACGGTTTGCGTGGTTGCCGACCCTCGGGATTTAATGGCCATCGAATCGACTGGACAGTACAAAGGTGCTTATCATGTTCTTGGCGGTCTTATCGCCCCTCTTGAGGGGGTTCAGCCTGAACATTTACATATCGAATCCCTGCTCGATCGGGTTGCTCAGGGCGGCATCATGGAGGTTTTGTTGGCCTTGAATTCCACTCATGAAGGGGAAACCACGGCCTTTTACCTCTCCCGAAAGCTGGCCGGGACCGGGGTACGCCTGAGCACCTTGGCCAAAGGGGTTGCGGTGGGCGCCGAGTTGGAATACGCTGACGAGTTGACTTTAGCCAAATCCATTGCCGAAAGGGTTCCTTTCAAGGCTTAAGGGCTGCCGGGTTCTTTGAACGCGTGTAATCCCGGAATTTTCCGAGGGGCTTTGTATGATTTCCGGAAGGGGCACGGTTTGAGCGGTTGAAAACGATGTTTCAGGTCGTATGTTTGCGGTCCTTTGGGCGGAAAGGGGTTCTTCACGGAGCCTTTTAGCCCCTCCAAGGATTATTTTAATTGTTTTTGAATTCAAACAAGTGGATACGTTAAGTTTCAAAACTGTCTCTGCCAACCGTCAAACGGTTGTGAAGAAGTGGTACGTCGTGGACGCCAACTCAGAGATTGTGGGACGCCTGGCTACCGGCATTGCCTCCGTGCTTCGGGGCAAGCACAAGCCCAGCTACACCCCACACGTAGACTGCGGGGACAATATCATTGTCATCAACGCAGACAAGGTGAGATTTTCAGGCCAGAAAATGGGGGAGAAAGATTATTTCTTTTACTCCGGATACCCCGGCGGTAAGCGCCTGGAGACGGCCAAGGATCTGATGAAACGCCGCCCGACCTACGTGCTGGAGAAAGCTGTCCGTGGCATGCTCCCCAAAAATCGCCTGGGTCGTGAAATGTTTCGTCACCTGCATGTTTATGCCGGTGCGGAGCATCCCCATGGCGCTCAGAATCCCGAAAATCTAACCTTTTAATTTATGCCGCATACCAACACCATCGGTAGGAGAAAAACTGCCATCGCCAGGGTTTTTGTGACTCCGGGTACAGGCAGTATCACGGTTAACGGCCGTCCCTACAACGAGTATTTTCCCCTCGAAACCCTTCAGCAGAAGGTCAACAAAGCCTTTGCAGCGACCCAGAGCCTTAACCAATACGATGTCAAAGCCAATTTGACAGGAGGCGGTGTCTCTGGGCAGGCGGATGCCTTGTTGCTCGCCTTGGCCCGTGCTTTGAACGAAATGAATCCTGATTTCCACGCTCCGCTCAAGGCCGAGAAGCTCTTGACCCGGGATCCCCGTATGGTGGAGCGTAAGAAATTTGGCCGTCGCAAGGCTCGTCGTCGTTTCCAATTCAGCAAACGTTAATCGGAACAAAGACCATGGCACAAGTTACACAACAACAGATGTTGGATGCGGGCGTTCACTTTGGACACCTCAAACGTAAATGGCATCCCAAGATGGCTCCGTATATTTTCATGGAGAAGAACGATATCCATCTGATTGACCTTAACCAAACTCAGACCAAACTTGAAGAGGCTTCCAACGCGATTCGCTCGATTGTACGTTCCGGACGCAAGGTGCTTTTCGTGGCTACCAAGAAGCAAGCCAAGGAAATCATTGAATCCGAGGCACAGCGTCTTAACATGCCCTACGTCACCGAACGTTGGCTGGGCGGTATGTTGACCAATTTTGCGACCGTTCGCAAATCCATCAAGAAAATGTC
This sequence comes from Sphingomonadales bacterium, assembly GCA_016872225.1. Classification (GTDB taxonomy): domain Bacteria; phylum Bacteroidota; class Bacteroidia; order UBA7662; family UBA7662; genus SYHX01. The sequence goes on from VHAW01000045.1 coordinate 7,797, forward strand.
TAACATCGACAAGATGGCACAGAATGGCACATTGGCCACCATGTCCAAGAAGGAGCGTCTGATGATCTCCCGTGAAAAAGAAAAGTTGCAGCGTGTCCTCGGCGGTATCGAAGATTTGAACCGTTTGCCTGCTGCGCTGTTCATTGTGGACATCAAAAATGAACACATTGCGGTCAAAGAAGCCCAGAAGCTTAATATTCCCACTTTTGCCATGGTGGACACCAATTCTGACCCCACCCAAGTGGATTTCCCCATCCCGGCCAACGACGATGCAACCAAATCTATCGCATTGATTACCAGGGCGATTATGGAAGCGGTGGAAAAGGGAATGCAAGAGCGCAAATATGACAAGGACAGCGCTGAAGAGTCTTCGGACCAAGTTGCTGTTGCAGAAGGCGGCGTAGACGAGGCGGCTGTTCTAGCTGCCCCTGCCACGGGCAATGCTGAAGAGAACGGTGATGTTGCTGAAACGGCCTCCGATGTTTCGGAGAGTTCAGATGAAGCATAACACCGGTTCATTCGACATCCCATTTTAATTTTAATAACATAATTATGAATATTACCGCCGCTGATGTGAACAAACTCCGTATGCAAACCGGAGCAGGAATGATGGATTGCAAAAAGGCCCTTACCGAAGCTAACGGTGATTTCGAAGAAGCCGTTGTTATCCTCCGCAAAAAAGGGCAGAAAGTTTCCGCAAGTCGGGCAGATCGTCAAGCGAACGAAGGGGTTGTAGTGGCCTTGACCAATGCGGACTCCACTAAAGGGTTGTTGTTGGAACTCAATTGCGAAACTGATTTTGTCGCCAAGAACGAGGACTTTACGGGTTTGGCCCGCAAATTGGCTGAGCATTGCATGACTCATCATTTGACCAATGTGGAGACTTTGTTGGCCACTAGCATAGATGGGTTGGCAGTATCGGCTTTGCTGGTGGAATACACCGGTAAAATCGGTGAGAAGATCGGTGTTAATCGTGTCGAAGCACTCGAAAGCGAGGGCGTAGTGACCTATATTCATAGTAATAGTAAGCTCGGCGTTTTGGTGGCTTTGAACCAGTTCCTCAATGAGTCCGTAACCGCTGCCGGCAAGGATGTGGCCATGCAAATCGCTGCCATGAGTCCTATCGCCGTGGATAAGGATGATGTCGATCCCTCGGTGATTGAGAAAGAAATCGAAATCGGCAAAGACCAAGCGCGTGCCGAGGGTAAGCCCGAAGCCATTCTCGAGAAAATCGCCTTGGGTAAGCTTAACAAATTTTATCAAGATAACACCCTTTTGAACCAAGCCTTTGTCAAAGACAATTCGGTTAACATTGCTCAAATGTTGGGTAAAGTTGCTGCCGGTCTTACGGTGAAGGCGTTCCACCGCGTGGCCATAGGGGCCTAAATCCTCGTTTCCAGCTCTGCCAAGTAGAATTTGGCGGTCTAAGGTGGAAAGTGACGAAATTGTTTGGATTTTTGGGAAACAATCTCCCTGAATGAAATACAAACGAGTCCTTCTTAAATTAAGCGGCGAGGCCCTGATGGGCGAACAGCAATTTGGTATCGACCAGTCGGTTCTGAACTGCTACGCCGGAGAAATTGAAGCCTGCGTGTTGCGCGGTGTTCAAATTGCGGTTGTGGTGGGTGGAGGCAATATTTTCAGGGGTGTGCAGGCCGAATCGGGAGGAATAGAACGAGCTCAAGGCGATTACATGGGCATGTTAGCGACTATGATAAACAGTATGGCCCTGCAAGCCGCACTGGAAAAGAAGGGAATTAATACCCGTCTGCAGTCCGCCATCAAAATGGAACAAATCGCCGAGCCTTTTATTCGGCGTAGGGCGGTACGACACCTGGAGAAAGGCCGGGTGGTGATATTCGGTGCAGGCACAGGGAATCCATATTTTACCACCGATACCGCTGCTTCTCTGCGGGCGGTAGAAATTCATGCCGATGCTATTCTCAAAGGAACCCGAGTGGACGGGATTTACAACAAAGACCCGGAAAAGCATGCGGACGCGGTGCGTTACGAACGCCTTCAATACAGCGACGCCTTGATTGGCAATCTCCAGGTCATGGACATGACCGCCTTTGCCTTGTGTCAGGAAAACCGTTTGCCAATCGTGGTTTTTGATATCAACCGGCCCGGTAACCTCATGAAGGTTGTCGAAGGCGAAGAGGTTGGTACCCTCGTGAACTAAGCTTGGAAGGGAATGCGTTCTACCGTTTGCTTGTTGGGCACATGGTTAGCGTGCTTGGCATGGGGGGAGGTTATCGGGAGTAACCAAGATTCTCTTCAGAGGGCCTACATTCAACAGTATCGGGATTTGGCAAGGCAGCATATGCTGCTGCATCGAATTCCAGCCAGCATTACCATGGCCCAGGCCTTGTTGGAATCTGCAGCGGGGACCAGTCTTCTGGCTACAGAGGCGAATAATCACTTCGGGATCAAATGCGGAAAAGATTGGACCGGCGACTCTATCCACATCGATGATGACCGGCCCAAGGATTGTTTTCGCAGGTATTTGCATCCGGATTCATCGTATGCTGATCGCGTCCTTGTCTTTGCGAGGCCACGGTATCGGTTTCTTTTTGATAGCTTGTCCCCAACTGATTACCAAAGTTGGGCCTATGGATTGAAAAGGGCGGGATATGCTACCGATACCCTGTACCCCGTTCGCCTCATTCAGTTGATCGAAAGGCTTAACCTACAAAGTCTGGATCACATACCACAGGCCACGGATTCTTTACCTGATGACAAAATAATACAAGGAGTTCCAAATACTCCACCTGATTCTTCTCCTAACACTTATTCAACTTTATCGCCGGTAAGTTTACAAAAGGCTGTCGCGGAGAGAATAGTTTATGTGACCCACGAGGGGGAAAGTCCTTTGAGCGTGTCCCAGAGGACAGGGGTACCATTGTTTAAATTACAACTTTACAATCAATTGGATTTATCGGTAACTCAATTTCAAAATGGTCGTGTGCTTATTCTCAATCGATACCGCTACAATAAGTTGCAGCAATTGATGTCAAACTAGAAAGTCTTCGGTATGGACAATTACAGCTTGAGCTTATGCTCAATTAAGGCAATCCAAAGATGGATGATGCGGATATGAAATTCCTGTGCCCGGTCGGCAAAGCCCTCGGTGGGAACCAATAGGCAGAGATCGGCATACGAAGGCAATAGACCGCCTGTGCTCGAACTGAGACCAATGACCTTGAGGGAGTTATGATGTGCTTTTTGGCAGGCCTTGAGGATGTTGGGGGAATTGCCAGAGGTGCTGATGGCGATGAGCACATCCCCGGGTTTGCCGAGGGCTTCCACGCCCCTTTCAAAGACGGTGTCGTAGCCCATGTCGTTGGCAGCGCAGGTAAGGAATCCCGGATCACTCAAGGCTATGGCTGCTAAGGCTTTGCGTTTCGAACGGTAGCGACCGCTTAATTCTTCGGCCATGTGCATGGCATCGCTCATACTGCCGCCGTTTCCGCAACAAATGATTTTATGACCTGCCTCCAAGGCCGTGGCCATGATCCCTGCAGCTTTCTCGATGTGATCCATCAATACTTGATCCTCGTAAAAGGCCAGCTCAAGCCGACGCATCTGCTCGATCTCGCTATGCAATACCGTACTCATGGTTGCGCTCCTTGACGAAATGTATTGATACCTTGGTCCAAGAAGCGACGAAATTTCTCCGGGTCCGGATCGTAGGCGGTATGAGGGACCAAAGAATTTCCTTGATGGTCCAGGATAAGATAGTAGGGTTGGGAATTGGTACCGTAGCGCGTGGCTTGCAAATCGGAGCATTTAGACCCTAGGCGGTCTATCCATTTGCCGCTGAACGACGATCGGTATTGTTCCGATGCAGGGAGGGCGGTTTTGTCATCCACGTACAGGGAAACCAGGACCACATCATCCCGCAGGCGTTGAAGGATATCCGGTTTTGACCAGACCGTGGCCTCCATTTTGCGGCAATTCACACAGCTGTGTCCAGTGAAGTCCAACATGACCGGCTTGTTTACGGTGCGGGCATAGGCCATAGCTTCGTCCAAATCGAAGAAACAGGATAGACCATGCGGACCGTGCAGGATATCGCTGTATTTGCGGGTTTTCACCGAGCCTTCCGCCTCTTTCTCCTGCGTTGGTTCTCCCATCACAAAATCCTGGGTGGCCATCGGGGGAAGGAAGGCATTAACGGCATGCAACGGGGCGCCCCACAAACCAGGAACCAGGTACAAAGTGAAGGCCAGCGATGTCAAGGCGAATGACATCCGAACCAAACCAAGGTAGGGTATGGGGCTATCGTGGGCAAAGCGAATAAAGTCAAGCAGGTACAGGGTTAACAGGCCAAAAAGACCAATCCATAACACCAGAAAAATTTCACGGTCAAGCAATCCCCAATGGTAGGCTAGATCCGCATTGCTCAGGAATTTGAGGGCAAAGGCAAGTTCCAAAAATCCCAAGACAACTTTGACGGA
>VHAW01000046.1 GCA_016872225.1 Sphingomonadales bacterium
TACCAATCTAGTGATTGATACGGCGTCCCATTGGCGGCACGATTCCTTGTCCTGCGCTTTGGTTGCGGGCCAAGAACCAGTATTGCCGGAATGGGCAGGGGTTGTTTCGTGGGGTTATGATCCGGTCGAACGCATGCTCACCGTCCAAGGACCGCCCCAAGGTGGTTTTTCGTACACCGTTTACGATCAACAAGGCCGATTGCTGGTTCAAGGGCTAGCCCCTAAAGGTCAAAGCCGTGTACAATCATCGATTTCATTACCTCATGGAGCGGTCCTGGTGGGATGCATCACCGATGCCGGTGGCCGGCCGTTTTACCAAAAATGGGCAACGGCATGGCGTTAGATCGTGTCAGGCAGCCCAACTCGTATCGTTTGTATTATGCAGGGCCTTGCCCGGTATGCCATCGTTTGGTTGGGTGGATGGCTCGTCATAGCAGTAGCCGTGCTGAATTTAATTTCCACCCCCTTCCCGAGAACGAAGCTACCTGGTTAGAAGTGGGTTTGCCTGCGGCATGGTGGTCTGCTCCCGAATCGGTGGTGATTCAAGACCTCCATAACGGGCGATGGCACAGGGAGTCAGATGCGGTAATCCTGGCATTCAAATGCATGGATGCTCCCTATAGCGCACTCGGATTTCTGGGAAAGATGATCCCTAAATTTATTCGTGACTGGTGTTACAGAAAATTACGGCCATCTACTTCACTCCGACCTAAACACTAGGTTGGATTCCTAGACCGTCATGATTTCCTTTTCTTTGGTGGCGAGTGCTTCGTCCACTTTGGCAATCATTTTGTCGGTCATTTGTTGGACTTTGGCCTCAGCATCTTTGATCATGTCCTCGGGTAGTCCGTCTTTTTGAAGCTTCTTGCATTCTTCGTTGACATCGCGACGGGCCGAACGAATGCTGACTTTGGCATGCTCCCCTTCGGCCTTGGCGCGCTTTACCAATTCCTTGCGGCGTTCCTCGGTCAGGGGAGGAATGTTGATCCGGATCAAGTGACCGTCGTTAGAGGGATTTACGCCCAGGTTGGCGTTGATGATGGCCCTTTCGATGGCCGCCAAGATTGATTTTTCCCAAGGCTGAACCGACAAGGTCCGGGCATCGGGGGTGTTGATGTTGGCCAATTGATGCAGTGGCGTAGGGGTTCCGTAGTAATCCACCCGCACATCCTCCAGCATCGAAGGGTTGGCTTTGCCCGCCCTCAGTTTGGAAAGTTCAGACTGGAGGTACTGAATGGCTTTGTCCATGGATTCTTGTCCTTCATTGAGCCAAAATTGGATGGATTCATGCATAGCGTAGGGTTTATGAACGGGTATCGTTCGCCAAGGATAAAATTACCTAAGTCCCAAAGAAAACCGAAGAGAGGACTAAGAAATCGCTGGACCAAGTGAATACCATGCCCCCACCAAGTTTAACGAATCGTTAACAAGGCAAAGCAAGGGGCCGGATTGCTTTGTAAAGAATAATCAAGATGTTGTATCCAATCACAAATTATTGATATAGAATTGATTAATGATTTAATTTCCGCCTCTATGATGTCATTTTTGCCACCAGCCGTATTCCAATCCGACCTTCGTCTTTGGACTTTGGTTTGGATCATGACGGTCTTGGGTTGCTTGCCCCTTGCTTTGATGGCTCAAACGACCAGTTTGACGGGTATCGTTCGCGACAAATCCACCAACGAAACTTTGACTGGGGCTGCGGTTTTGGTCAAAGGAACCGCCAACGGTTCGTTCATAGACTTGGACGGCCAACAGCTGATCAGCGAGGTTAATCCTAGCAAAGTAACTTTGGGCGTTTTTTGTCAGGTCAATTTCGTGTTGAGCGTTTACAAATCCCACAAAAAAACCCGACACGTGTTGGACACGGCCGGGATCTTTGAAAAGTTGTGAGAGAGGTCTTGGTTGGCTTATTCCAAAGCTTTACATGGTTGGAGCGGTGCTGCTGGTAGAGGTTGCAGCCTTCTTGGCGCAGCAGCCTTTGCCTTCCGCTTTGGCTGAAGCACAGCCGCTTTTTGCATCGCCGGATGTCGAAGCCGTAGTGGCTTTAGCACCTCCACACTTGGCTTGCTCCGTGGAGCAGGATTTCTTTTTCTTTCCGAAGAGGCCGCCGGCTTCAACAGGATTGGTCAGGGCTAGCAAAGCTGCAGCACTGAGCAAAAGGGCTACTTTTTTCATTGTATATAGGGTTTATGGTTGAAATTGCCTTGTAATTCTACGCTAATTTAACGCAAAATTAAGGACAAATTGTGGATAACCAAGAAAAAACTTCCAAGCCCGCCTTGCTTTTTTTGGTATTCAATCGACCAAACACCACGGAAAGGGTGCTAAAGGCTATCAAAGCCTATCGCCCCGAACGACTGTATGTGGCTTGCGATGGACCGCGAGAAGACCGACCAGGGGAGTGGGAAACGGTCCAACAAGTTCGTCACCTGATTTCCCAAGGCGTGGATTGGCCCTGCAAGATGTATACTCTGTACAGGGATACCAATTTGGGCTGTAAAATGGCCGTTAGCTCGGCTTTGGACTGGTTTTTTGAACAAGAAGAAAGCGGCATTGTTTTGGAGGATGATTGCCTGCCGCACTCAGATTTCTGGCGTTTTTGCACCGAACTTTTACACCAATACGCCCACGATGACCGGGTTTTTATGATCAGCGGTAATAATTTTCAGGAGGGTCAATCGGTGACGAGCGACAGTTACTACGTTTCGGCTTTGACCCATATCTGGGGTTGGGCAGCATGGAGGCGATCCTGGCAAAAGGTTGATTTAGAAATCCTGGGTTTTGATGATTGGGTCCATAGGGGCGGTTTACAGAGGCTCTTTGGTAGCACGCGTTGGACTATGGCTTGGCAAAAAACTTTCAATCGATACCGTGAGGGACGGTACAACACATGGGACTATCCCTTCCTCTTTGCTGCTTGGAAATATAACCAATTTGCGTTGCTGCCTTCGACTAACTTGGTAAGCAACATTGGTTTTGGCATAGAGGGTGCAACGCATACGGTATCCGATATGTACAATAGTTTGGCGAGTATACCAACCGCGGCGTTGCCCTTTCCTCTGAAGCATCCCGTTCAATGGCAGCATCAACAGGCAGCTGATCTTCGAACCCTGCGTACTAAAATGTTCCCATCGCCTGCGCGGAAGCTCTGGCGCCTTCTCGTCTTTAATTTGCATCGTTATGGTGGTTTGCCCTTTTTGTTCGGCTGGCAACGGCGTAGTTCTTGAAAGCTTTCCGATCGCAGACCTGGATGCCTTGTATCGTCGTTTGTACAAGGCTCCTGTAGCGAGGCTCTTTGGCGGAAGGGATGTGTTATCGTTAATGCGGTGTGTGGAATGTGATTTGCGATGGTACGAACCCATGGCGGGAGGGGATGAAGATTTTTATAACACTTTGCAGCATAAGCCTTGGTATTATGTGGACCATAAGCATGAGTTTGATTTGGCTTTGCCCTGTATTGAACCAGGGAGCGCAGTTTTAGAGGTGGGATCCGGCAAAGGAAATTTTGCACGCTTTCTTCAAAATTCAGGACGGCCACACCGCTATACTGGTTTGGATTTTAGCAGCCAAGCGCAACGCATGGCCGCAAGCAACGGCATCGATATCCGCATTCAATCGATTCAAGAATTTGCCGACAGCCATTCCGACGTTTACGATGTGGTTTGTGCTTTTCAGGTGCTTGAGCATGTGGTCGAAATCAGGTCTTTTCTGAACGCTGTGGCCCAGGCACTCAAACCTGGTGGCCTTATGCTCATCGCCGTACCCTCCGAGGATTCCTATATCAGTCAATCCAATAATTTGGCGCTTAATCTTCCCCCCCATCATATTTCCCGGTATACCGACCGCTGGTTTACTCATGCGGCGACAATATTGGATATGGAATTGCTGCGCGTTGAACATGATCCGCTTCAGCCACATCATCGCTTTGATTATATATACCAACTCACTATTGCCTCGATTTATAAGCTTATGCGAAGGAGGCGTCCTATGGTGGATCATCGTTGGATGAATTGGTTGGCGAGAATTCCGGCCTTTATGCTCGGCAAATTCTTAGCCCAAGGCCTTGGTCCACACAACAGCCCCCATGGGCATACGGTTTTGGCGGTGTTTCGGAAACCGCTTGCGCCTACACGAGGTCCTATCGAAACGATTGCGAACAACGATTCAACCAACGGGGAAGTTTCGTTGCCAAATGGAGATGCTACGACGACGAAAGGAGATTCTATGAACATCGAAGGCAATGCACAGGCGAGCCATGCTTAAAACAACGATATCGGGACGATTGAAGGTCTTGTACAAGGATCAACAATTCAGGCCACGATGGTACAGCGTGTGGATCAATCCGTTTTACTTGATTCGTAGGGATTTGCATCGGGCGTTGGCAGAATACGCCGGTGAGATTCAAGGAGGGTCGATGCTCGATTTCGGATGCGGAGCTAAGCCCTACCGACATCTTTTTCAGGTGGAAGAATATATAGGATTGGATATGGAAAATCCGGGGCATCCGCATTTAACCGAGGAAGTGGATGTGTTTTATGATGGCAAAACCATTCCTTTTGATGCGGATCGCTTTGACTTTGCTTTGGCCAGTGAAGTGATGGAACATGTTTTCGAGCCGGATCAGATTTTAAGCGAATTGCATCGGGTGCTCAAGCCTGATGCTCAAGTGATTTTTTCCGTGCCCTTCGCTTGGAATGAGCACGAAATGCCTTATGACTATGCCCGATACACCCAGGGCGGGTTTGTCTCCCTCCTCGAACGAAAGGGTTTCGAGGTGGTTCGAACGACCAAAACCAATGCATTTACCGCCACTTGGTTGCAAATGGGCATCTTGGGATGGTATCAATGCTGGGAAACTCAAAACAAATTTTTAAATCTTTTTTTAGGACTTTTTTTGTTAGCCCCTGCTAATATCCTGGCTTTGATAGGGGCTTATGTTGTTCCGGGATCGGATTCATGGTATTGCAATACCGTGGTGTTGGCAGTTGTACGAAAAAAAAGGCAGGATTGATGGAAGGTTATGAGCGATTATAACCCGCTTCGTTTGGTCTTGCTTACCTCCTCGCAAGACTCTGGTGGAGCTGCTATTGCCTGCATGCGTCAGGCCCGTTGTTTGGCGGATGCGGGTCATCGGGTGACGGTTTTGAGCCCGGAAAGCTGGTGGGCTTCCGGACCCCGAGGGGTCATGGCGCGTTGGGTCTTTACCTTGTGGAAGCACCTGGTTTATAGGGCTAACCAATTCTTTTTTTGGAAGAAGGGCGCTATGTTCAGCGCAAATCCATGGCCTGCCGGTGATCCTGCACGGATGCGTCATCCCGCTTTGATCGAAGCGGATGCCATCATTTTGCATTGGATTAACCATGGGTTTTTGGGATCCAAGGATTTGGAGGTCTTGGCGGATTTGGGTAAACCGTTGTTATGGCATATGCACGATCAATGGGCCTTTACCGGGGGTTGCCATTATTCGGGGGCCTGCTCTGCTTTTGAACGAGGCTGCGGGTCATGCCCCCAATTGCGCCAAAGTGGCCCCAAAGATATTTCTAGTCTTCAATTTCAGTCGCGACATCATTGGGCAAGTCAATTAGGTCAACGCCTGGCCTTGGTTGCCCCGAGCCAGTGGCTGGCCGACACTGCCGAGAAATCCGGTGTGGTGTGCGGAACCGGGGCTTTGATTCGTTGTATTCCCAATCCTTTTGATTTGGTAGTGGACGGCTATCAAATACCGCCTCGCTTAACGGCTAACCCTGCGTTGAATACCCAAGATGGAGTGATGCCGCGGGTGTTTTTTGCGGCCGTTAACCCTTCAGACCCTCGTAAAGGCTGGGAATTGTTGATGTTGGCTTTGGAACATTTGGGTCGAGAGGGACTGCTTTGTCATATCGAAGTGGCCGGCAAGGTCTCAAAGGATGCGCGCCGCCGAATACAAGCTTTGGAAGCCAGGGGTCACCGGGTTACCTGCCTGAGTTTACTGGGGCCTCGAGCCATGCAAGAGGCCTATGCCCGTGCCGATTTATTTGTTATTCCTTCTTTGCAAGAAAATTATCCGAACACTATTTTGGAAAGTTTTGCTGCCGGTACTCCGGTGGTGGGGTTTGCTGCCGGGGGTATAGCGAACATGGTCGTAGAGGGCCAGAACGGAGCCCTTGCTGCCCCTGTAGACCTTGGTTCTTCAACAAGTTCCAAAACCATAGCCGGAGTAAATTTAGCCTCAGCTATAGGCAGAGTTTTGGGACATCCTCGGCCGGATGAACTTCGATACGGGGCATATCAAAGCCTAGAGTCTGTACATCCTGATTGTGTTTCCAAGGCCTACACCGACTTAATTCATTCTATGTTAAACTATTTATCTGCATCGGCTTGAAAAACCCAGAAACTATGTATGTTTCGGTGATCACGGTGACGTATAATCCCGGAGATTTGTTGGAGCCCACCATGCAATCGGTGTTGGGGCAGGAGGGCGTTCGGTTGGATTATGTGGTGGTGGACGGGTCATCCAAGGACGGAACGGTGGAGCGATTGCGGGCGTTTGGTGAACAGGTTCAGGGCGAGCCAGTTCAGGGCGAGGGGGTTCACGGAGGTTCGTTGGTCTATCGTTGGGTTTCTGAGCCTGATCGCGGGCTCTACGACGCTATGAACAAAGGCCTAAAGATGGCGACCGGGGATTATGTCTTGTTTTTGAATGTCGGGGATACCTTGGCCCATTCTCGCGTTTTGGTGGATCTGTGGGCAGAGGCATCGGATGCGGGGGCTTATTACGGGCAAGCTATGGTGGTGGAATCGGTAGGGGGCAGAGAAAAGGGATTACGCCGCCCCCTGCCGCCCCCTCAATTGAACAGTCGCTCTCTTCGCTTCGGGATGGCGGTATGCCACCAAGCCTTTATCGTTGGACGGGCTTGGACCCCTGCTTACGATTTGCAATACCGCATATGTGCCGATATTGATTGGATGATTCGCTGTTTGCAAGCCTTGGAAAAGGAAAAGGTTCGCATCCACTTTGCCGATAGGGTATTGGTGCATTTTTTGGACGGAGGCCTCTCCAGCCAACGTCGCAAAGTCGCCTGGAGAGAGCGATACCGCATCCTTCATCGGCATTACGGTCTCTTGAACAATCTGTTGAACCATGGGTGGATAGGGTTGCGCTATATTTTGAGACGATTTGTGCCGAACTTTGGCTGAATCCACCCTTTATGCCCTTAGACCCGTCGATCCGCTCCGTCCTCATCATCGGAAGCGGACCCATTGTCATCGGCCAGGCCTGCGAATTTGATTACTCCGGATCCCAGGCTGCCCGCTCCCTTCGCGAAGAAGGTATAGAAGTCATCCTGATCAATTCCAACCCCGCCACTATCATGACCGATCCGGTCACTGCGGATCGGGTGTACTTGATGCCGTTGACGATCGAGTCTTTGGAACACATTATTTCACAACATCGTATCGATGCTGTTCTGCCCACCATGGGCGGCCAGACCGCGCTTAATTTATGCAAAGAAGCCGATGAGTTGGGATTGTGGACCGAACATAATATTCGATTGATTGGGGTGGATATCGATGCGATTGAGCGCACTGAAAATCGCGAAGAATTTCGCAAACTCATGTTAGAAATCGGCATCGGTGTAGCGCCATCCCGAATTGCCAATTCGTTTCTGGAAGGCAAAGAAGCCGCTGAAGAAATTGGGTTTCCTTTGGTCATTCGGCCTTCTTATACCTTGGGCGGAACAGGGGGTGCGGTCATTTATCGCAAAGAGGATTTTGACAAAGCACTGAATCGAGGACTTGATGCCTCCCCAACGCATGAAGTCCTAATTGACAAGGCTGTATTGGGTTGGAAGGAATACGAATTGGAATTGTTACGGGATGCTGCAGACAATGTTTGTATTATTTGCGCCATCGAAAACATGGACCCGATGGGTATCCATACCGGTGACAGCATCACCGTAGCACCGGCCATGACCCTCAGCGATACCGCAATGCAGGCGATGCGCAATCAGGCGATTCGCATGATGCGTTCGATTGGGAATTTTGCCGGGGGTTGCAATGTGCAATTTGCTATGGATCCCCTGACCGAGGATATCATCGCTATCGAAATCAATCCAAGGGTATCGCGCTCTTCGGCCCTGGCCTCCAAAGCCACAGGGTACCCAATTGCCAAAATAGCAGCCAAGCTTGCCATAGGCTATCGTTTGGACGAATTACCCAATCAAATCACCCTCAGCACCTCCGCGTTCTTTGAACCCGCGTTGGATTATGTAATTGTCAAAATCCCCAAATGGAACTTTGACAAATTTCCGGGGGCAGACCGTAGCTTGGGTTTCCAAATGAAATCGGTAGGTGAGGTGATGGGGATAGGTCGTAGCTTCAACGAAGCGCTGCAGAAGGCCTGCCAAAGCCTTGAAATCAATCGTGCGGGAATTGGAGCCGACGGGAAAAGCGAGCGTCGTCTGGAGGTTATTATGGACAGCCTAGAACGTCCCTCTTGGGAGCGCTTATTCCATTTGTACGACGCTTTCTCTTTGGGGGTTCCACTCAAATCAGTCCAGAAGGCAACCCGTATTGACCCATGGTTCCTGCGCGAGATTCGTTCCTTGGTGGAGCTTGAGCAGCGGGTCAAACCCATGAGTCTCGCACAAATCGATCGTGACCTGATGCGAGACCTTAAACAGAATGGGTTTTCTGATTATCAGATTGCTTGCATGGTCATGGACGATGTGAAGGAGGAACAAGTCAGGGTACATCGAAAGTCCCTCGACTTGCATCGGGTTTGGAAAATGGTGGACACGTGCAGCGCGGAGTTTCCTGCGGCAACGCCCTACTATTATTCCTGCTACGATACCGAGAATGAAAGTGTCGTGAGCGATAAGCCCAAGGTCATCGTGTTGGGATCCGGACCCAATCGCATTGGACAAGGCATTGAATTTGATTATTCTTGTGTGCACGGTTTGTTGGCAGCCAGAGAATCAGGCTTCGAAGCTATTATGCTGAATTGTAATCCCGAGACGGTGAGCACAGATTTCAATATGGCGGATAAGTTGTACTTTGAGCCTGTTTTCTGGGAACATCTGCTTGATCTGTTGGAGCACGAGAAGCCTGTTGGAGTCATTGTTCAGCTTGGAGGTCAAACCGCTCTCAAATTGGCAGAGAAAATCCATGCACACGGGTATCGAATCATCGGGACCTCCTACGAGAGCATGGACTTGGCCGAGGATCGCGGGCGTTTCAGCGATTTACTCAAAGATTTGGAGATACCCTATCCCCGATATGGGGTTACCGAAACGGCCGAAGAAGCCTTGCAGATTGCGCATGAAGTGGGTTACCCCGTGCTGGTAAGGCCCAGTTATGTGCTTGGAGGGCAGGGAATGAGTATAGTGATCAACGATGAAGAGCTGGAAAAGGCGGTTGTGGATTTACTGCGTCGCATACCAGGGAATCGGATTTTAATAGATCATTTCTTGGATCGTGCGATGGAAGCCGAAGCAGATTGCATTAGCGATGGCGACGAAGTGATGATGTGCGGGATTATGGAGCATATCGAACCCGCGGGAATTCATTCAGGAGACTCCCATGCTGTTTTGCCTCCTTTTGGATTATCACCGTTGGTCGTAACCCAAATGGAAGAATACACCCGAAGACTGGCCAAGGCTCTTCAAATTACCGGCTTGATGAATGTTCAGTTTGCTATCAAGAATGACATAGTCTATGTTATTGAGGCTAATCCGAGGGCTTCTCGTACATTACCCTTCCTGGCCAAGGCTTACGACATTCCTTTTGTAAATATGGCGACCAAAGTGATGTTAGGAATACAGAAATTATCGGACTTTCATTCGGAGTATAAATTGCAGGGCTGGGCCATCAAAGAGCCTGTTTTCTCCTTCAGTAAATTTCCCAATGTCAACAAAGAACTGGGTCCTGAAATGAAATCCACCGGTGAAGCGATTCGTTTTATCAGCGATTTGCGCGATCCTTATTTCAGGGATTTGTACAAAAGGAAATCCATGTACTTGTCACGATAGCTTCCTATCGGTCTTTCTCCTTGGATAGAACATCCTGCTTTTTTATAGAAATTTAATGTGTTGTTCTAAACTTAGAGGCGATTAAAAAGTCAATATTCGGTTGTTCTAAGTATGGAAACCGTACATATTTTATTGGTGGAAGATGACGACGCCATGGCAATTGCGGTGGTGGAAGGGTTGACACAGGAAGGATTTGCAGTGGATCGGGCAGTCGATAGTCAGGAGGCTAGGCGCTTTTTTGGCGGAAAGGATTACCAGGTGGTCGTTTTGGACCGTATGTTGCCCGGTAGCCTCAACGGAATCGAACTCGCGAGCCGCTTTCGATCCCAGCGCCCAGCTTGCGGTTTGTTGATGCTGACGGCCTTGGGAACTACCGGGGATAAAATCGAAGGGCTGGAAGCTGGTGCGGATGATTACTTGGTCAAGCCTTTTGATTTCGATGAATTGCTCGCCCGAATCCGGGCCATTTTGCGTCGTCAAGATAGGCATTCGGGTCCCCGTCAATTAAAAGTTGGTCCGCTGATTCTCGATTTGCAGACCAAAGAAGCCCGCAGGGAAGGGAGGCCCATCAGCCTTACGGCCAAAGAGTTTCATCTCCTGGAGTATTTCATGCGCCACAAAGGGGAGGTCTTGAGCCGAACGCAATTGGCCGCCGATGTTTGGGATATTCATTTTGACACTGGAACCAATGTCGTGGACGTGTATATCAATTTCCTGCGTAAGAAAATTGACCGCGATTTCGATACCAAAATGCTGGTGACCCGTATCGGACAGGGATATCAATTGACGGAAGAAGCAAACCCATCCCAGGCGTCTTAGTTTCGCCCAAGGGATGACCATACGCAATCAATTAAGCAGGAGGCTATTGGCCTTGGTGGCCTTGGTTTTGGGCTTGGTGCTCCTGGTGGTGTATGTCTTGGTGAATCGTCAAAGGGAGGTCTCCTTTCACGAACGTCTTCAGCAGGGGGCTTTGGCCAGAGGCTTTCTTTGGATGGAATCCTCTCCGGGAGCAGCGTTGGGGACTCTGCGATCGACTTCGGCCGAATTTCCGGAATCGGCCACGGTGCTTTGGGTTTATAATTATCAAAACCGGTTGTTATGGGCCGAAGATTCTGTGGGTCAGGTAGCCACCCTGACCCAGGAGGAATTGAACCAAGCCCGTCGCGATGGGGTTGCTTTTTTTCGGAGGGGAACCGTGGAAGTCGCCGCCGTGGCTTTTCCCCTCGATCATTACAACCGTATGTTGGTGGTGTGGGGGCATCGGGATTTGGAGGGCGAACGGCAATTGGGATTTCTTCGTTGGATCCTTTTGGCTGGGTGGATCTTGGGCATGGGATTAACCGGTCTTTTTTCGTATGGGTTTTCGGGCAAAGCCTTGGGTCCGGTGAGTCATCTTCTGGACCGTGTAGAGGGAATGCAAACCAGCAAGGCGCTTGATTTTCATCTTGTGGAGGCCAATAGGCCGGATGAAATTGGGCGCTTGGCTCGCAAATTCAATGAGTTTATGGCCCGCCTTGCCGAGGCGGTTCGTTCCCAACAGAAATTCTTGGGTCTTGCGTCCCATCAGTTGAGAACACCCCTGGCTTCCACCAAGGTAAGCCTTGAAGTGTTGTTACGAAAACCGCGTACCGTGGAAGAGTATCGTACAGCTTTGGAGAGGACACTGCTCAGTTTGGATGAACTTAACCGCACCGCTCACCGGCTCTTGGTATGGGTCCAATTGGATGCGGGTTCCCACACCATGCAACGAACTAGAGTGCCCCTGGATGAATTACTCGTCGAAATACAGGCTTCATGGAAGCGCCACCTTCCGCAGTGGGAAATTCGATGCCAGATAATGGAGGGTGAGGATCCCCCTCAGGGTTTGCCGGGCAAGGAAGGCGAAAGGGGGGCGGAAGTT
>VHAW01000047.1 GCA_016872225.1 Sphingomonadales bacterium
TTTGTCCCCCACCTTTGTCCGGGATAACCTTTACCTTCTGGCCTTCGTTCAGGCGAACGGCACCAAAGACGTTAACAAAGGTGTCAAAATCAAGTTGGGCAATGCCATCAATACCACCTCGCTACAAGACTTACCTTCCAACAATACCCAGTGGAGTGCTTATCCCAATCCCGCCTATAGTGAATTCTTCCTTCAAATCGGGGATGGATTAACCGACGCCACAGGTTACACGGTCATCAATGCCATGGGGCAAATCATGGCGCAGGGTAACTTGCATGAAAATGGTACATCACCTAAGGTTCGAATTTCCACGCTTGAGTGGGCCAACGGTTTATATTCGATACAACTTACCAAAGGGGATCAGCCTATGACTCAGCCACGCAAAATCATGATTCGCCATTAATCCGAAGAAACACCGTTCCCCAGGAATCAAAAGAGCCCCGCAAGGGGCTTTTTTATTAAATTACGCTTTGGGAAGAAAAGGGCTAGACTATCTTATATTAGTAACCAAATTATTAACGAATTCCATCCTATGACCAAAATCCTCCTTACCAAATTCACAAGCCTTCTCAAGGCCATTGGTTTATTTGCTTTGGTGCTCCTGTTCTATGCCGGGATCTCCAAATCTTTTGCTCAGAATATCGAGAGCAATATTCTGGTTTTTGAACATTTCACCAACGCTTCCTGTGCCCCTTGTGCCCAGCAAAATCCAACTTTTCAGGGCCTAATGCGAAGCAATCCAGGCAAAGCCACTGCGGTTCGGCACCACGTTTCATGGCCAGGGTTGGATTCCATGTATTTGGCCAACCCTGTGGACCCCACTGTTCGAGTCAATTACTATGGAATCAGCGGCGTTCCCGCATTGCGTCTCGGTCGTCATGCCCTAAGCACCGGTATGGGTCAAAGCACTTTGGAAACGTGGTTTAACATAACGCCTGCCAATTGGATTTACGATGTGGACACCCGTCTGATCGGGATCGGAGACCCTCAAATTCCAGATTCTGTGGAGGTGACAGGTTCAGCCTATTCCCTCGCCACCCCCGATTCGACCAATCGATTAATCTTTTTTCTTGCCGAAGATTCCCTTTACTTCCCTCCTCCTGGCCAACCCGGTGGAGGTTTACCAGGAAACAATGGAGAAAAGTTGTTCCCCATGGTTCTGCGCAAAATGCTCCCAGACACCAACGGCATAACCGTAGGAAGTGGTGCAGTGCCCACGAACATAAATTTCAAATATCCGCTCGGTTCGCGTTGGAGGACGCCGCACCTTTATCTCACCGGCTTTGTCCAAAATACCGTGACCAAGCAGGTTCATAAGGGTTTCAAACTCCAATTAGGCTACTCCATTCATACTTCAGTGACTAATGAGGCCTTGAACAATTCCTCCGTGAAAGTTTATCCTAATCCGGTTTCGGAATTCTGTGTTTTAGAACTTCCCAACCGGGAAGCTGTATCCCTCCAATCATCGGAATGGACCATTCAGATTACCGATATTCAAGGCAGAATAACCCACTTTCTTCCCCATCAACTAACCGCTTTGGATAGGAACAAAGTTCAAATTGACTTAAGTCAACTTAATGAAGGCTTGTATCATTTGACCGTAACTTCATGGAGAGGAACCAACGTGTATTCACACAAGGTCCTCAAAACAAGTCCATAATGCGGTAACCATGCATCAACCCGGCTTGCTATTTGAATTGTTGGAATACCAAAGGACCAAACATCCTTTGGAGTATGCCTTCGGGTGTAAAGTAGGCGGTGTGTGGAAATTGTATTCTACCGAACAAGCGCTTGATGAAATCAACCGAGTAGCCTTGGGTTTGATCAGCATGGGAGCCAAACCTGGCGATAAAATTGCTACAATCTCGAACAACAGGCCCGAGTGGAATTTCTTGGACTTGGGAATGCTCCAAGTTGGCGCTGTGCATGTCCCCCTCTACCCCACGATTACGGATCAAGACTATCGTTATATTCTGGGACATGCGCATGTGAAATGGGTGATTGTTTCCGATGAGGCCCTCCACCGTCGAATTGCCCCGATCGCCGCTGAATTTCCTGCCATTGCTGGGGTTTATTCCTTCAACAGAGTTGAAGGCGCCCGTCATTGGACCGAAATCCAGCAATCCCCCCGCAAAGAATTCACCGAAGAACTTCTCCGACGTCGGGTCGCCGTAAAACAAGAAGATACGGCAACCATTATTTACACCTCAGGCACCACGGGCTTTCCCAAAGGGGTGATGTTATCCCACCACAACATCATGAGTAATTTACTTGCAGCGGCGGTGAGGGTGCCTTGCAAAGCAGGTGACAAAAGCTTGAGTTTCTTGCCGTTGAATCACATCTACGAGCGCATGCTCACCTACATGATGATGTACAGCTCGATTGGTATTCATTATGCCGAAAGCATGGAAACCATCGGGGAAAATCTCAAAGAAATCAAACCTCAGGTTTTTTCGACTGTACCCCGACTCTTGGAAAAGGTTTACGACAAAATCGTAGCCAAAGGCATGGAGCTTACCGGAATCAAACACAAATTATTTTTTTGGGCCTTGAATCTGGGTCTTCGTTACGAACTCCAAGGAGCCAACGGTTGGTGGTACGAGACCCAACTTAAATTGGCCAATAAACTGATTTTTAGCAAATGGCGTGAGGCCTTGGGAGGCAACGTACAAGCTATCGTGAGTGGGGCTGCCGCCTTGCAACCGCGCTTGGCCCGGGTCTTTTGGGCCGCCAAAATTCCAGTTTTGGAAGGGTATGGCCTCACCGAAACTTCACCGGTCATTGCCGTCAATTACTTGGCCACGGGGCAAGTGGAATTTGGAACCGTGGGACCCGTTTTGGATAACGTGGAATTGCGCATCGCCGAAGATGGAGAAATTCTATGCCGAGGCACCAACATCATGCAAGGTTACTACAAAGACGAAGCCCTGACCCAACAAGTCATGGACCATGAAGGATGGTTTCATACCGGAGATATCGGCTCCTTGACCGCCCAAGGTAATCTCAAAATCACCGACCGCAAAAAGGAGATTTTCAAAACCTCCGGGGGTAAATACATCGCACCCCAGGCTATGGAGAACAAATTCAAGGAATCCGTCTACATTGAACAACTCATGGTCTGCGGCGAAAACCAAAAGCATCCTGCGGCCTTGATCGTACCCGCATGGGAAATTCTGGTTGACTGGGCTACCAAAAACGGTATCAGCGATACCTCCCCAACTGCTTTGGCCGTAAACCCCCGTGTTATTTCCTTAATACAATCCGAAGTGGATCGTTTCAATCAGACCTACGGTCAATGGGAGCAAATTAAGAAGTTCACGATCCTGCCGGTGACGTGGACCGTGGACAGCGGTGAATTAACTCCTACGATGAAACTCAAACGCAAATTCATCGTAGGAAAATTCCAAAAAGAACACGACGCATTGTACGGCGTCTGAAACTGTAAACGCTATGATGCCCGTTCATTGCGGGCCATCCCCAGAACCCTCCTTAGTTGTTTTTTTGAGTCTTTTTATTTTTATGCATGCACAAGATATGTA
This sequence comes from Sphingomonadales bacterium, assembly GCA_016872225.1. Classification (GTDB taxonomy): domain Bacteria; phylum Bacteroidota; class Bacteroidia; order UBA7662; family UBA7662; genus SYHX01. The sequence goes on from VHAW01000047.1 coordinate 3,540, forward strand.
TGCATATTAAAAGGATTTATCTTTGGGAATGCTACCTACGCCCATTTCCACAGCTAAAGCCAGGCGAACAGTCTGTTTTGATACGCGTCTGACCTGGCTCAACATCGCTCGAATGTACCATTTTGAAGCCGAGAGTTACGGATTATCTGTTTCCTCGGCCTACCTTTTGTTGCATATCGAGCCCGAAGGCTTACCGGTGACCCAAGTTGCCCCCAAATTGGGCATGGAACCCTCTTCCACCACCCGAACATTGAACAAATTAGAAAACGATGGTCTGATCGAAAGGTACCGAATACCCGGCCAAGACCGCAGGCAGGTGATGGTGCGGTTAACCCCCCAAGGAATTGCTGCCCGCGAATTGGCCAAGGAAAGGGTTCGGCACTTTAACCGTTTGGTTCGAAACCGCCTAGGCGATGACAAGCTGTCGGTTTTTTTTGAATGCATGGATACCATCAACGGCCTTATCGGTTCCCTTAGCCCTGCCCAGTTGATGGGCAATGCTCAACCCACCCCTATGTTATGAATCCAAAAATCAACAAAGTAGCGGTTCTGGGCTCCGGCATTATGGGCTCGCGGTTGGCTTGTCATTTTGCCAATTGCGGTCTGGAGGTTTTGCTGCTGGATATGCCGGATCCCGTGGACAACAATCCCAACAACTTGGTCAACCAGGCGTTGGCAACTGCCGTCGCCTCCAAACCCTCACCTCTCTACCTGGACCGTTTGACCTCCAAAATTCAAACCGGCAATTTTCGGGACGACCTTTCCAAGGTATCGGATTGCGATTGGGTTATCGAAGCCATTCTGGAACAATTGGAGGCCAAGCAAGATTTGTACAAGCGCCTGGAAGAATACCGCAAACCCGGCACCCTGGTCAGCACCAACACCTCCGGGATTCCTATCGCAGATTTATGTCAGGGCCGTTCCGAGGATTTCCAACGCAACTTTTGCGGGACCCACTTCTTTAACCCGCCTCGCTACCTCAAATTGTTGGAAATCATCCCTGGTCCACAGACCGAACCGGCTTGGATTGATTTTCTCCTCCAATTTGGTCGCCAAAGACTGGGAAAAGTTGCCGTTCAGGCCAAAGACAGCCCGGCCTTTATCGCCAACCGAATCGGAGTCTTCGGGATCATGGCCCTGCTGCACAGCATGGAAAACCTGGATTTGGACATCACCGCCGTGGATCAGCTTACCGGTCCTTTAATCGGTCGTCCCAAATCAGCCACCTTTCGGACCTGCGATGTGGTGGGTTTGGATACCTTGGTCAAAGTAGCCCAAGGTGTGCATCAACGATGCCCCAAAGACGAATACCACCCCCTCTTTGCCATTCCAAGTTTTCTTCAAAAAATGTTAGCGGATGGTCAACTGGGAGACAAAACCAAACAGGGCTTCTACCGAAAAACCAAGGACAAGAACGGAGATAGGAAAATTGAGGCCCTGGACCTTCGTACGGGAGAATACACAATTCAAAGCAAAACCAAATTCCCGCTTTTGGATTCCATCAAACTAGAAAACGATTTGCGCAAGCGCATCAAAGCCCTGATTCAAATGCCGGACAAAGGAGGAGAATTTCTGCGCCAGAGTTTTGCCCGTAACCTACGGTACGCATCTTTTCGTATCCCGGAAATTTGCGAGACTCCTTACGAAATGGACGAGGCAATGGAAGCCGGTTTTGGCTGGGAACTAGGGCCTTATGCCCTATGGGATGCCATCGGGGTTCGAGAAATGAGTCAATTAATGGCCTTGTACAGCGAACAACCTGCCCGCTGGGTGCAGGTCATGCTGGACGCCGGGTTCGATTCCTTTTTTGAAAACAAGGCGGGAGAACTCTGGTGTTACCATCCAGGTCAGGGTTGCCGGGTCAAGGTACCTCACCGCGAACGCATCGTCGATCTACACCTGCTCAAGCCTAAAAAGTTGGTCTGGTCCAACAGCGGCTGCAGCCTGATCGACTTGGGTCAGGGGGTCCTTAACGTGGAATTCCATACCAAAATGAACGCCATAGGAGGCGAAGTCATCGCGGGTTTTCGTAAAGCCGTGGAGCTCGCCGAAAAAGATTTTGCAGGCCTGGTCGTCTCCAATTCCTCTTCGGTGTTCTCCGCGGGTGCCAACCTGGGCATGGTCTTTATGCTGGCCGCCGAACAAGAATACGAAGAATTGGATATGGCGGTTCGGGCTTTTCAATCGTTCACGATGCTGGTCCGTTTATCCAAAGTCCCGGTGATTGTTGCCCCCAAAGGCCTAACTCTGGGCGGTGGATGTGAATTGTCCATGCATGCAGACGGTATACAGGCGGCTGCTGAAACCTATGTTGGCTTGGTGGAGGTCGGGGTCGGCGTGATACCGGGCGGGGGCGGTACCAAAGAATTTGCCGTCCGGCTGTCAGACCGCTACCGCCAGGGTGATGTGGAGTACAACGCCCTAAGCCAGGTTTACATGAATATCGCTACCGCCAAAGTGGCCACCTCGGCCAAGGAAGCCAAAGCCATGGGGATTTTCAAGGACAGTGATCGCATTTCCCTCTTTGAAGACCATCGCATCGCCCAAGCCCGTGATTGGGTTTTGGAATTAGCCAATGCAGGGTATGCCCCACCCGCCACGCGTCAAGATATCAGGGTTCCCGGTAAAGCCGGTATAGCCCTCCTGCTGGCAGGGGTCAACGGCATGCACATGGGGCAATACATCTCGGACCACGACCGGCTTATAGCTACCAAACTGGCCTATGTTCTTTGTGGAGGGGATTTGTCGTATCCGCAACTTGTTTCGGAACAATACTTATTGGATTTGGAACGCGAAGCCTTTCTCTCTTTGTGCGGTGAACGAAAAACTTTGGAACGCATCCAGCACATGCTCAAAACCGGCAAAGCCTTGCGTAATTAATAGACCTTTTATCCTAACCTATGAACGCTTACATTATCGCCGGTCTTCGCTCAGCCGTTACCAAAGCCCCCAAAGGTGGTTTTCGCTTTACGCGTCCTGATGATCTCGCCGCAGAGGTCATCCACCAAATTTTGGCCGATATACCCCAACTTGACCCCCGTCGTATTGATGAATTAATTGTGGGCAATGCCGTTCCTGAAGCCGAACAAGGGATGCAGATAGGACGAATTGTCTCGCTGCTGGCGCTGCCCAAAGAGGTTCCCGGCATGGTCGTTAACCGATATTGCGGATCAGGATTGGAGAGCATCGCTATTGCAGCCCAAAGAATTCACAGCAAAATGGCCGATTTGATTTTAGCCGGTGGCACCGAATCCATGTCTTTGGTACCGGTTATGGGCTGGAAAACAGCGTTGAATTATAACATAGCCAGCACCCACGGAGACTATTATACCTCTATGGGCCTGACTGCCGAAATGGTGGCCCGAGAATACCATATTTCCCGGGATGACCAAGACGCTTTTGCCTTAGCCTCCCATACCAAAGCCATGGCTGCCTTGGATAGCGGTCGTTTCAAATCCCAAATTGCTCCGGTGGTGGTCGAAGAAATTTATGTGGATGAGCGAATGATAAAACAAAAACGAAGCAACACCATCGATACCGACGAAGGACCCCGACGCGATACGTCGCTCGAAGCACTGAGCAAACTCAAACCCGTTTTTGCCCAAGGCGGAACGGTTACGGCTGGTAATTCATCCCAAACCTCCGACGGCGCAGCCTTTGTCCTGGTAGCATCCGAAAAAATGGTTCGTGAATTGGGCATTGAACCGCTCGGGCGAATGATATCGTACGCAACCCGCGGTGTAGAACCACGTGTCATGGGTATTGGGCCGGTGGTGGCCGTTCCCTTGGCCTTGTCCAAGGCCGGCCTGCGTCTCCAAGACTTGGAGCAAATTGAATTAAACGAAGCCTTTGCCGCCCAATCCCTGGCGGTGATCCGTCAACTGGATTTGAATCCTGACTTGGTTAACCTCAACGGTGGAGCCATTGCTTTGGGTCATCCGTTGGGCTGCTCTGGTGCCAAGCTCAGTTTGCAACTCTTGCATGAAATGCGCCAACGAGGTCAACGCTACGGCTTGGTCACCGCCTGTGTCGGTGGTGGGCAAGGCGTCGCGGGCATCTTTGAAAGTTATAGCACCTAAAATCTTTCGTTATGGATTCCAACACCTACCGCCGCGGTGGCCACTTCCTGGTCTACCATCCGCTTCCCGAAGAAATTTTTGTCCGGGAAGACTTTGGCGAGGAACAACGCATGATGTTCCAGGCTGCCTCTGATTTTATGAAAACCGAAGTCGAGCCGCATTTACATCGCTTTGAACAAGGAGATTACACCTTGGTCGAAGAACTTATGCGCAAAGCCGGTCAATTAGGGCTTTTGAGCCTGTCGATGCCCGAAGCGTACGGAGGTCTTGGGATGGGCTTTAACGTATCCATGCTGATATGTGAAGAAATTTCCAGCATGACTGGATCCCTCGCCACGACCTTCGGTGCCCATACCGGGATTGGCACCCTGCCCATACAGTATTATGGATCAGTAGCCCTCAAGGAGCGTTTTTTGGGTAAAATTGCTACGGGTGAATGGATCTCGTGTTACAACCTCACCGAACCGGGTGCCGGTTCCGACGCCAATTCCGGAAAAACCACCGCTGTCCTTACCGCGGATGGTCAACATTACGAAATTACAGGCCAAAAAATCTGGATTTCCAATGCCGGCTTTGCTAAGGTCTTTATTGTCTTTGCCCGTATTGAAGATGACAAAAACATTTCCTGCTTTGTCTTCCACCGGGATGATGTCCAGGGTTTGACCATGAACGCCGAGGAGCACAAAATGGGCATCAAGTCCTCTTCGACCCGGCAAGTTTTTTACGATAAGGTCAAGGTGCCCGTGGATGCAATGTTGGGTCAGCGAGGTGACGGATTCAAAATTGCGGTGAATGTTCTCAATGCAGGGCGCATCAAACTGGCTGCGGCCACCAACGGCGCAGCCTTCAAAGTCATCGGACTGATGAGTCGTTACGCCAACGAGCGCCATCAATTTGGTCAAGCCATCGGAACCTTTGGTGCGATTCAGGAAAAAATTGCCCGCTGTTCCGCATTGGTCTATGCGACCGACGCCGCTTTGTACCGGGCAGGAGATGCCATTGAAAAGCTCCAGAACGCCCTGATGGCCGAAGGCAAAACCGAAGCAGAAGCCAAGCTCAAAGGCTTGGAAGAATTCGCGGTAGAATGCGCCATCCTCAAAATTTACGGATCCGAGGTGATAGCAATAGTCGCAGATGAAGGGGTTCAGCTCTACGGCGGCATGGGTTATTCAGCGGATGCACCCATGGAGGCAGCCTACCGCGATGCTCGAATTTCCAGAATTTACGAAGGCACCAACGAGATCAACCGGATGCTCATTGTTGATATGATGTTACGAAAAGCCCTCAAAGGCGATGTAGATCTCCTGGGACCAGCCCGTAAAGTAGCCGGGGAGCTCATGGAAATTCCGGATTTTGGGGCCGAAGAACCCACCAACTACTTGGCCTCCGAATCCAAGATTCTCATGCAACTCAAAAAGGCCACGCTTCTGGTCGCAGGAGCTGCCGTGCAACATTACGGTACCGCTTTGGCCAATGAACAAGAAGCCCTCCTGCGGATGGCGGATATGACCATGGAAGTCTATGTCTTGGAGTCCGCCTTGCTCAAAACCTTGAAACTAGAACCGCGCTTTAACCCTCAAGAACGTGAAATACGATCGGCCTTGATTAAACTTCAAGCCTATCATGCGGCCGAACAATGCATGAAAGCAGGCAAGGAAGTCATCCAGGGCCTTTCTGAAAATGACGAGCAACGCATGATGCTGATGGGCCTACGTCGGTTCACCAAAACAATAGCCTACGATATCAAAGGCTTACGCCGTTTGGTGGCTACCCACGTTTTGGAAAAGAATGCCTACCCGTTCTAAGTCGCTCACGTCCCATTTGGGCCTGTTTGTCCTTAATTTTGGAACAAAATAAGGTTATGCACTTCAAATTAGCGGCTGTTTTTACGTTGCTCACCTTGCTTTGGACGGGATATATCGTAGCATCCTGCTTCATGGCCCCTAACCGGTTAGGCTATACCGATATGCTTCTATTGTGTGGCCTAATTGCGGCCATGGCATATTTTGCTACCCAAGGTGCCTACAAAGACGTTGACCAAGAGCGCCAAGGCCGATAGGGTTCAAGCCCTACTGGGCAGCCGATCCTTGAGGGTAACTCCCTTTCGTAAGGACCTGCTCAAGATTTTTTCAGAATCGCCCAATGCCATAAGCCAGGCTGAGCTTTTGGATCGCTTAGGTCCTTTCGCAGATCGAGTAACTCTTTACCGAAATCTCCAAACCCTGATGGAGGTTGGCTTGATCCATGAGGTTGTGGTTTCCAACCAGACTATTTGCTACGCTATCTGCCTAGAGCATTGCGAATCCGGCGAACATCGGCACCAACATCTCCATTTTCACTGCCTTCAATGCCAGAAAACCCAGTGTTTGGAACCTTTGAATTCCCCCCCAATGCCCAAAATCCCCAAAGGGTTCAAGGTCTTGGAGTGGCAAACTGAAGTAAAAGGGTATTGTTCGACCTGTTTGAATCAGACCCCCTAGGACCGACTGGTCCATAAAACGCTTTGAGTTTTAAATACCTCTGGCCGAATCCCAACGCTCGAGGTATTCCGCCACACGCTTCACAAACATACCTCCGAGGACTCCATCCACTACCCTGTGATCGTAGGAATGGGAGAGGAACATCATGTATCGAATGCCTATAAAATCTCCCTGAGGGGTTTCAATAACTGCTGGTCTTTTACGTATGGCACCAACCGCTAGAATAGCTACCTGAGGTTGCGCAATGATGGGGGTTCCCATAACATTTCCAAAAGTGCCTACGTTGGATAAGGTGAACGTTCCACCTTGAATCTCCTCCGGTCGTAGTTTTCCCAGGCGCGCGCGGTTAGCCAAATCATTCACTCGTTTGGTTATTCCTACCAGGTTAAGTTGATCCGCGTGATGAATAACCGGGACGATCAGATTTCCACTTGGCATAGCGGCAGCCATGCCGATATGAATTTCTTTGTGCTTGAGAATGCGGGTTCCGTCCACTGATACATTAATCATCGGAAAATCCTGAATGGCTCTGACCACCGCCTCCACAAACATTGGGGTGAAGGTAAGTTTCTCGTTGAAACGTTTCTCGAATTCTACCTTGTGTTCTTCGCGCCAATAATGAAGATTGGTCACATCGGCCTCTACAAAGGAAGTGACATGGGCGGAGGTACGCTTGGAAGCCACCATATTTTCGGCAATCAACCTGCGCATGCGATCCATCTCAATGATTTCAACCGACCCTGAACTAACCACTCCTTGAAGGCCAATTGAAGACTTTTCCGTCGAGTCCTTTGAGACCTGAACGACAGTAGTGGCCTGCGCCATAAACGAATTTGGTTCTTCATTCACAGAAGGCGACCCCATGGAATATGATGCGGATGCATTATGCGACACCCCTTGCAATCGACCTCCAGCCAAGTAGGATAGGAGGTCTTTCTTGGTGAGGCGCCCGCCATCCCCAGTACCTGGGATTCTATCCAATTCGGCCATAGGGATATTCTCCTGCCTAGCAATATTTAAAACCAAAGGCGAATAAAAACGCCCGGTTGCCACCGCTGCGGTACTTATTGGCGCGGCTGCCGGAATTGAACTCAAAACGCTTTGAACCTCTTCCAAATCGTTAGAAATGTGATCATAGCCGCCATGATTATTGCGAGCGGTTGAAGGGACGACCTTAGCGGTATTGGAGGCTACGGTTGAACTCATAGAGGAATTAGAAGGCACCCCTTGGTCTTGCGTTTCCAAGACAGCCAAAACCGAGCCAACTTGGACAACATTGCCCTCAACATGGAGCATTTGAATCAAGGTACCCCCCACAGGAGTGGGAACTTCCGAGTCCACTTTGTCAGTGGCAATTTCCAAAACCGCTTCATCCTTGGCGACCAAGTCCCCTTCCTGCTTGAGCCATTTGAGTACGGTTGCCTCGGTGATGCTTTCGCCCATTTTGGGCATTACCAATTCAAATCGCGCCATGGGTCAAATTTAAGGACAAACCCTGCGAACGGACTAATTCCGTAACGCATTTGGACTTTAGGGCTCTGCTACAGGCTGACCAATCAGCACCCGCCAGAACAAAAACATGGCGGTCATAACCGCTCGCTCGATGATCAATTCGCGCCCCTCACCCAAAGAACGACGGTAGGTAAAGGTTCCCTCTGGGCCATGGATGCCAAAGCAAACCAAACCCACAGGTTTGTCAAGGCTACCG
>VHAW01000048.1 GCA_016872225.1 Sphingomonadales bacterium
GCAATAGGCCTGGAAGTCTGCGCCTTGATGGAACCACTACCCCTCTTTGAGGCCTGATCTCCCTATGAAGGTTGATGTCGCCAAAGCCTTTGCGGAGAAGAATCCCCGCTTATACCGCTGGATGCCGGGGTGGGCCCTAAGAGCGATTGCCAACCTGGTGCACCAGGAAGAAATGAACGAATTTCTTGCAACGAACGCCCACCTAAGAAATGTCGATTTTGCCCGCGCTGTCTTGAGACACCTCAACATCCAAACCAATGCTGTAGGCTTGAATCATATTCCCCAAGAAAATTCCTTTATTCTGGTAGCCAATCATCCTTTAGGAGGCCCGGATGGGTTGGCCCTTTACGATATGCTTGGAAGCCATCGGCAGAAATTTGCATCCATAAGCAACGACATCATCTTGCAGATTCAACCCCTTCAGGATCTTTTTGTGCCGGTTAATAAACATGGTACTCAATCCCGTGAAAACCTGCAAATACTCAAATCAAGATTCAACGAAGGCTACGGTATTTTGATTTTTCCAGCCGGTCTGGTTTCTCGACGCTCAGCAGGTAAAATCCGCGATCTCCCTTGGAAAAAAACAGCGGTTTCCCTTGCACGAAAAGAAAAAGTCCCTCTGGTGCCGGTTCATATTTCAGGGAAACTTTCCTTCCGATTCTATCAAGTCGCCTTATGGCGTAAACGATTGGGGATTCCATGGAATCTTGAAATGTTGCTCCTCGTAGATGAACTCTTCAGGCTACGCAACACCACTATTACCCTCACCGTTGGGGAACCGATAAACCCTTCACAACTTGATGCATCACGCTCTGACCTGGAATGGACCAAATGGCTGTACCACCGGGTCTATCAACTCACTGAGACAGCCCCTATCTAAACAAGATCGGAGACCTCAAAGACAAGGAGTCCTTCAAATAGAGGGTCCTCGTGGGAAACGAATCTCTTGTGATGGCCGTAAATTTGGAAATGCTCCCTCTCATTGACCCCATACCTGCTGACCTTTTGGAATCCGAACTGGGTCCCAAGGCCCTACTTAGGGAAAGCAACAAAGGACAAAACAGCCTTTACGTCGTCAACGCAGCCGATGCCCCCCATGTCATGCAGGAAATTGGACGCTTAAGAGAATTGAGTTATCGGGCCGAAGGTGGTGGAACCGGCAAGGATTGTGACATTGATGATTACGACCTTATACCCAACGGATATGAGCAGATGCTGGTATGGGACCATGAACAACGGCAAATCATGGCGGCATACCGATTCGTGGAGTGTCGCAAAATTGGGCCTGACTCGGAGGGAAACTATCGACTATCTTCCGGAACACTTTTTGATTTCAGCAAGGCCTTCAAAGAAAAGATTTTACCTTCAACCATTGAACTGGGCAGAGCTTTTGTTGTCCCAGATTATCAACCAGGGGGGCTTCACCGAAAAGGTATTTTTGCCTTGGATAATTTATGGGATGGTCTGGGTGCGCTGACCGTGACAAGACCCAACATTCGCTTCCTCTACGGCAAAGTCACCTTGTTCAAAGGATACCCTGAATCAGCACGTGCCTTACTTCACAGCTTTCTGCAACATTATTTTACAAATTCGGAGCAATGGGTGAGAGCCAAACCGGAATGGGCTATACCCCTCCCAATCTCATCCGAGCTTCAAGCCCTTTGGATAGACCTGGATTACGAAAAAGCACTCCAAATCCTGCTACAGAAATCCCAAGAAATGGGTGCCAAGGTTCCCCCCTTGTTCCCGGCATATATGAGCTTGTCCACGACTATGAATTTTTTTGGATTTGCACATAACCAAGGATTTGGGCAGGTAGATGAAGCTGGGATTCTGGTGACCATAGCGGATATTAATCAAGCCAAAACCGAAAGACATATCCTTAGTTACCAACCTTTCGCGGCCAGCCAAGCCTGAACGGAATCGAACCAATCGTTGGGCTCCAAGGAACCAAGATGCGCAGGATCAGTAAGGATGGTCTTGCCGGTTAATTGTTCGTAAAGTTCCATATATCGCTTACTAATCTGCTGAACCCATTCCGGCCCCATGTGCGGGATGGTTTGACCCTCCAAGCCTTGAAATCCATGCTGAATCAACCATTGCCGCACGAATTCTTTGGATAATTGCTTTTGAGATTCCCCTCGCAGCTGCCGCTCATGATATCCGTCTGCATAAAAGTACCTTGACGAATCCGGGGTATGCACCTCGTCCATCAACACCACCTCCCCATCAATTAAGCCAAATTCATACTTCGTGTCTACCAAGATGAGTCCTCGCTCTGCGGCCATAGCCGTACCACGTTCAAACAAAGCCAAGGCATAGTCTTCCATAGTCTTGTAATTATTTTCACTCACAAGTCCCCGTTCGAGAATTTGATCACGTGTAATATCTTCATCATGGCCATGGGTCGCTTTGGTGGTCGGTGTCATTAAGGGCTTTGCAAATGGATCGGATTCACGAAGTCCAGAATCCATGGTCACCCCGCACAATTTGCGCTGCCCATCCCGGTAACAACGCCAAGCATGGCCTGAAAGGTACCCTCTAACCACCATTTCAACCGAAAAAGGCTCGGCCCGAAGGCCGACCGAAACCCGTGGATGGGGACTTCCCCTCCACCAATTGGGCACGATATCCGAAGTGGCCTCCAGGAAATAGGTGGCGGTTCTGTTCAGGACCTCCCCCTTGTAGGGGATAGCGGCTGGCAAAACCACATCAAAAGCCGAAATTCGATCTGAAGCGACCATGACCAGATGCCGATCGCCCAAGCGATACACATCACGGACTTTACCACGGTAGAAGCCAGAAGCGCCTTGCAAAGGCAACGGGGCATCAGGGGACCAATGAATCATGGGCGGTGGTTGCGTTTTGATAAGCATTCACGATGGCCTTGACCAAAGGGTGCCTGACGACATCATTTTCGTCCAATTCCACTACAGCAATCCCTTGGAGGTTACGGATTAAATCCAGGGTAGGGCGCAGCCCAGATTTCATGCGTGCAGGCAGATCCACTTGCGTCAAGTCTCCTGTCACAATAAATCTTGCGGAAGGGCCCATACGTGTCAGAAACATTTTGAGTTGAGTTGATGTGCAATTCTGCGATTCGTCCAGAATAACAAAGGCTTTATCCAAGGTCCTACCCCGCATAAATGCCAAAGGTGCGACTTCGATAATCCCATCCTCCAGATACTTAGCCAACCTTTGTGGCGGTAACATATCTTCTAGAGCATCGTACAAAGGTTTCAGGTAAGGATCTACTTTTTCCTTAAGATCACCCGGTAGAAAGCCTAAGTTTTCGCCGGCTTCAACCGCTGGACGGATTAGGATTATTTTGCGTATTTCTTTATTTCTCAATGCTCTAACAGCCAAAGCCACGGCAGTGTAGGTCTTCCCAGAACCGGCAGGCCCCAATGCAAAAAGTAAATCGCAGCGATCCATAGCATCCACCATTTTCTGCTGATTCCGGGTTCGCGCCCTTACCACCAACCCATTGGGACCATGCACCAAAATGGTCTTAGACCCTGGGCTTTCGTACAAATCCTGCATTCCTAAACGCTCTTGGGTCAACATAGTTTCGTTGAAATCATCATCACTCAAAAAACCATTCGCCAGGCTGCACCGCTTTAACATTAGTTCCCATAACACTTGAAATTTATGAAGCAAGTCGGAATGGCCTTCCAAGACTAGACGGCTGCCTCGAACGGTCAGCTTCAATTCAGGAAATGCCTCCTGAAGCCGATCTTGTCGGGAGGTACCGGGTCCAAAAAAATTCAAAGGCTCAATGCCCTGCAATTCAAATTCCAATATCGTATTTTGATTTTCCAAGGGTATTCGCTTTCAGGGGAATGGGATATTTTTGTGATTGGGTTGACGACCATTGAACCAAAATGCCTGTCTTGACATGCACCACCGATTATGGGTTAAAGGATCCCTACGCAGCGATGCTGAGAGGAAGACTTTTGACCCGCTTTCCAGACTGGAGGATCGAAGACATTTCTCACAATATTAGCAAATTTGACCTCCTCGAGGCTATTTATGTTGCTAAAACGGCCTATGGTTTTTTTCCACCGGGCAGCCTTCATCTTGTGGATGTTGGGTTCGTACCCAAGTTGGGCCAAAACACAGCCCCTACCTACTGCGTGACCCGAATAGACGAGCATTGGTTTGTTTTACCAGACAAAGAGGGGATAATTCCTCAGTTAAGCCAGACAATCGGCCACCCGGTTCAGCGCTACCCGCTTACCATACCTCAACCATTGGCCGGATTTCAAATCCTGAATTGGCTCGATGGCCCGGTAGGCATGCTTATTCAGGCCCTTGAATCCAATCCTGGACTAGTCGTAGCCCCGGAACCTTGGGCCGCCCCAGTTCCCGACCAATCGGTGAACTGGATTGAGCAACCCAAAGTGATTGATGGGGTTTTGGTTGGTAAAGTGGTTTACGCAGACCACTATGGCAATTTACATTCCAACATTGCTCGCCATGTTTTGGACCAATTTGCCGATGGCAAAACCATCCATATCCTCCTCAAGAGCGTCCGCAGTCACGAAAACAAGGTCGAAAGGATTCATGGCCATTACCATGCCGTCAAAAACAATGACCTTGTTTTGCTTTACAATGCCGGAGGCTTTTTGCAAATTGCAATGGCTCAAGACCATGCCTATAATCTTCTAGGATTACGGGTCAACGATAGGGTCATGATTGAAAGAATCGAGTGATTCACCAATCTTGGCCCTGCAGTTAGAGGATTATCTTTGGGTCATGATTAACCGACTTCAAGACCGTATTGCCTTGGTCACCGGTGCCTCGCGCGGCATTGGCCTGGGGATTGCCAAGAAACTCGCCCAAGAGGGCGCCCACATTGCCTTCACCTACAAGTCCTCTGCCCAAGCAGCCATGGAATTGCAGGAAGAACTCAAGGCTTCGGGCGTAAAAGCCAAGGCCTACGCTTCCGATGCCTCCGACTACCTGCAAGCGGAACAGCTGATTGAATCGGTGCTTGCTGATTTTGGCTCACTGGATATTGTGGTTAACAATGCCGGAATCACTAGAGATCAGCTCTTACTACGAATGACCGAAGCCCAATGGGAAGAAGTTATGGACAACAACCTCAAATCCGTGTTCAACATCTGCAAACACGCAACCAGACCCATGATAAAAAACCGCAAAGGCAGCATCATCAACCTCTCCTCCGTGGTAGGACGAAGCGGGAACGCAGGGCAGAGCAACTATTCAGCTTCCAAGGCAGGGGTCATTGCCTTCACCCAGTCTTTGGCCAAAGAGCTCGGCTCACGCAACATCCGATGCAATGCCATTGCCCCCGGGTTTATTCTGACCGAGATGACCGGTCAATTAGATCCTGCGGTGGCCGACGAATGGAACAAGCGCATTCCGCTAGGCCGTGCCGGCACTATAGAGGAAGTTGCGGAAGTGGTTGCGTTTCTGGCTTCTGATGCATCCTCATACGTTAGTGGTCAATGCTGGAACGTTTGTGGGGGTATGCAGCCGTCCTGATTGAACATTACCCAACGAGCGTTCTAAACCATTGATTTTGGGGACTTTGGAATTCATGTGGGGATCCCCATGGTGGGTCATTCCAATGGCTGTGCTCGTGGGATTGGGCTATGCATGGGCCATGCATGGGCGACGTCCTCTGCCCGATATCCACCGTACTTGGCGAGTATTGTTATGGAGCCTTCGGTCTTTGGCCGTCACCCTTATTGTCCTCTTGTGTTTTGAGCCGCAATGGCTAAGTATGGAGAGGCAAGTGGACCCGCCTTTGGTTGTGATTGCTTTGGACCAAAGCCGATCCATGCGTAGTACAGGTCAACAGGCGGAAGAAATTTTGAGTTTTGGCCAACAACTCCGTCAAAAATTAGGGAATGAGTACCGCGTGGAAATTTTAGGCTTCGGGGAGGAGGTCACCCCTTACCCTTCCACCAAGCCAACGAGCAGTGACCGCCAACCTGCATTCGAATTCAAAGGTGCAGCCACCAATCCAGATGGATTAAGGTCATGGGTGGATGAACAAATGGGACAAAGCCCTGTTTCCGCCTGGGTTTTGGTCAGTGATGGCCAATTTAATCAAGGTGCTGATCCCCTGTACCTGCTGGAAAAGGACAAAGCCCCGATTTACACTTTAACCTGCGGTAAACCATCATCGAATCAACCCTATTGGAGCATGGGACCCCCCACGGCACCGGTAAGGGTACCTGCGGAAAGTTCTTTTGAAATTGCTACCCCAATCCAAGGCCTGCTAAGGGGTTATTCAGGACTTAGGCTGGAGCTCCATGCTCAGGGCCTTGCCAATGCCACTTTGGGTCTTGGAACTGGATCGACACTAGCAGACCAAGCCAAAGTGAACCCTGGCCCCTTGCAATTTTCTTCCACGATTCGATTAAAGGCCTCGGTGGGTAAGCCTGGAATTTATGCATTCAAGGTCAAAGGAGTTTTGGAAGGTGGTTCTTCGGGGTCGGGTGTTGACCAAATACCCAACAAAGTTGAAGAAAGGCTGGTGTATGTGGAAGCGGTCGAAACACTACGTCGTATCCATATCCTCGCTTTAGCTCCCCATCCGGATCTTGGTGTCCTTCGACAAATTCTAGAAGAGACCATGAATTATCGTGTTGAATTGAATTACGGGATTCAAGGGCTGAAACGAGCGGCCAACGATAGCCAAGCCGATTTATACGTCTTGCATCAATGGCCATTAGCCGACGCAGAGCCTACAGCCAATAATTTATTGGAACAAATTCAAGCTCACCGCAAGCCTATTTGGTACCTTGGTGGATCGCGTAGCCAATGGAGCCTATGGCCAGGCAATTCCGAAATCCAAAACTCATCGAATTCCCCCAATACGGTTTCACCTTCTTTGAACAAGGCTTGGAATGCCTTTGCGATAAGCACCCACGAAGAACAGATGTTACAAAGATTACCCCCGCTTACCGTTTGGATATCAGGACCCTCATCTTTTCCCCCAAATCAAACCCTCTTGTACCGAAAAATTGGCCAAGTCAATTCAGAAAGGCCGTTATGGTCCATTGATTATCAAAGCAATCCGTCCAAAGCTTACCTCTGGGGCGAGGGCCTTTGGCGTTGGCGTCTGGCCTCCATGAATTCCCCCGAATCATCCGGTACTCATTCTGAAAATACGCCAATCGCGATTCTTCAACGTTTGGTCCTCCAAACCGTTTCGTTGTTATTGAGTGGACGTGAAAGCGATCGCTTTGAAGCCAAACCGGTAAAGGCTGTCTTTAACGAAACCGAGAACGTAGTTTTTGAAGGAAGTTCACGCAATGCCTCCGGAGAATTTGAGAACAGCGCTACTTTGACGCTTACAATTTCCAACAAGAATAAAGTCCTTTATGAAGGGGCTATGGCCCCATCCGGCATGGGCTATACCCTGGTTGCCGGTCGATGGCCAACAGGCACCTACCGTTATGCAGCGGCGTTGATTCGCAATGGAATCGTCTCGGTCCGAAACGGAACCTTCGCCGTCAGCAGTTACGATTTGGAATCCGGGTCAGGGATGGCCAATCAGGCCCTTTTGAATCAGTTAACCGCCCTGCATGGAGGTTTGGCTCGCAACGTAATTCCTAGTTCTTCCACTGAATCCAAAGAACAAGACAATGCCACCGAGAACAACACAGATACCACTTCCAACGACCGTAACCCTTCAACTACTTTGGACGGCGCAGTCTCCGATTTCGCCAAGCATATTCAAGAAAATCCATTAATTAAGCCCATCAGCTATCAAATGACCGGCCTAACCGAATGGCTATCCTGGCCAATTCTTTGGGTAATCCTGTGGGGTCTTTTAGGTATAGAATGGCTTCTCTACCGCGCCTTAGGGGGGAAATAAACCCAAGACAACACCTATTCTAATTATTTAAAAATCCTGAAGTAATATTTATTAAACTCATGGATTTGAAGGTTGGGGCGACTGAGTTACAGAACTTACAACAACGGGCCTAAACCGTCTATCAAAACAGAAACTTAAACCAGCCTGAAATTGAAAAAGTTTGGTTAGACTTTGAGCATAAAATGGCCGTATCGTTTCAACACCAAAAAACGTTTGTAAACCCAAATAGGGAATTCTCAAGGAAACAAGTCCCGCTATCCCTGATTGTAACTTGGAAAAATTATAGGCTATTCTTCCGGCCACATGATGTTTCCATTTCCCTTCCACATAGGCGACTGCCGATGGCCCAAAATTTAGTAAATCATGGTTATTTAAGGGCTGACGATATATAAGGCCTACCCCAAGCGGGTTAAGTGGCTGATAATGAAACTGAAAAATAAGCTGCGCTGGCAGGGTAGTACGATAACCTACTGATGAAGGAATCGTATCAATCGAAAATTGAGATTCAAGACTATCCTGAATGCTAGAAAAAATATTTAATGAATCACCTGATCCAACATTAATTACCGGGCCTAGGTAATTATAATTGCTATGACTACTATAAAGAGTTAAATTATTTGACCAATTGATACTACCTAAAATATTAAGTGTCGAAAAAGTAAATATAAACTTTTCTTTGAGACTATAGTTGACACCAAAATCTATGGCATGACCAATGTTACCTGAAATAGGCAAAAATTCATTTACAGACGGAATTTTTGTGGCCAGTTCACCTAGGTCATTACGGCCTTGAAGATTTGAACTCCGAAATTGAAGATCGGTTTGAATAGTAATACTGTCCGGTCCGGTTTTGACATCGAATTGATTCTTCACCGTCTCAAGATTGAATATACCATTAAGAAATTTATAACGTATTCCAATCGTAAAATCACCAAATCGTTGAACAGCCCCGATAAAATATTCTGAATGAGCAGAGGCATTTAAGTTAAATCCATTAAAATTTAAACTTTTCCCGGACTCAACAAAACTTAGCATACCCGCAGGAAGAGCAATATTCTGATTCAATTGAGCTGAGCCACCTAAGTAAATATAATTCTTGGGATTTAAGGAAAATCCAATGTCAAACAAGCGTAACCGTTGGTTTAGCTGAGTCTGTAATGCCCCTGAATTCGCTGAATTCCATTTAGCTAAATCGAGCCGAAGGGAATCACCTTCCGTAGAAAATATATCTTGCAAAGTATAATTTGTTGCAGAAAAGACATTCGCATCGGGTAAACCACAATAAAATTTCATTTCTGGAATCGTGGCCGGACTTAACTCAAGCGATTGAGAAACATGACCAAAACCAGATAAACTAGGACTTTGAGCCATCAAAGAAGAAAACAAAAAAAACTGAAATGTTAAAATAAAAATGACAATTTTCATGAACTAGGCATATTAAGGATTAAGAAGCAATCGCGCCTGGACGCCTACCTTTAGTAAAATAGAGTAATCAGAATAAAGTTTAACGACTCTTTTACCGCCTTGAGGGGTATTCATATTAAAACGAACGGCTAAATACTTGGCCTTATCCAAAGAACTAAGTATATTCTCGTTCAAAATAAGCGAAGTTGTATTTGAGGTAGAGGAAATAACAACGCCAGCATTGTCTATAACTGCGGATTGCATCAACTGAAGATTGTCTCTGTGTATCACGGCATAGTTTTCATCCATAAATTCAAAACTGGATGCAAAATCAAAGGGGAAACCATTGATTGTCTTAAAAATAAGATCAGCAGACTTTAATGATTTGAAAATTTGGCCATCCAACTCAAGAGTATCCCCGAAACCAATGCCATATGCACTCAATTCAAATGGCATTTCCATTTCTACTCCTAGCATGATATGCGAATCCTTGGTTACAAAATTTGTATCCCTCACGCTGTTGGGATTTAAATGAATCATACCCGAAACGAGGATGGAGTCTGGTGGTAATGATATTAACTGGGGCAAGGAGGAATTCGATCGATCATATTGGATGTTACCAGAAGCAACACCACCTAACAAAACAGGGTAAGGCAAGGCTCTGTTAGGGGAATTTAATGGTACTGATGCTTGGCCTATTTTTTTTCCCAACATTTCAAGATCCAGGGTAAGGGGGACTCCTATACTGTTTTGTACCTTAAGTTCCAAAACAGGATTAGCAAGAAAAAATGAACCACCTAAATCCTTGAGTGTAGAAAGATTTAAGTCTATAGCGCTTGGATCAGAAGAAATATCTTTCTGACCAAAAAAGCCACGTACAGTTGCAAATTTTAAATTAATTAGTGCATAAGTAAAACTTATGGAGTCATTTTGATCAACAATGACATTTCCTACAGAAGCAAGTAAACTTTTAGAAAAAATAACATTAAGTTGATTATAACCCTGACTAAGTAACTTAAGATCTATTATTTTGTTTCGTAGGTCAATAGAGATATTTTGTATCGGTCCTGGCTGTATCGTAAAATTTTGAGAAAAAGTATTTGAGGAGTTTACATCACGAATACCGGGAATTTGAAGAGTGCAAGAAATCTGGAGGGGTAGAGTAGAAATAAAAGATAAGTTAAGAAACCCGGAGTCTAATAAAATATCATAAATCTCCTCATTATTCGTCGTATTGAATTGAATAGTGGAAGTGTCATTTTCCAAATTTTGACTTGGGATGTGAGCAACAGCTGAATTTACAATCAAACCCGTACCGCTGATAGCAATGGCAAGCGATTGACTAAAGGTAACAGAAACAGGCTGAGTGCCTTGTGGTATAAAAATGGAATCAATTTCATACGACAAGGAGGAAAACAAATCTTTGCCAGATAAATTAATCGTTGAAGAAGCTGAGGCACCGGAGGCAACATTGAACAACCGGATTTTTCCAATTATTTGGTTACCCGGATTTTTTAATGTAATAACCAATGTATTAATAGTCGCATTCCAATTGTTAACCAAGGAAAAGTTAAGCGATCCTTGATCAAAATTTGCGCTGGAAAATGAACCGATTTCTGGTAAAGAATAGCTTCCACCATTTTGCATAGGGACCACAGGAAAAGGAACTGGGATTCCGTTTGAAATCGCTAAATTCAGCGCCAATCTCGTTGCAGAGTTTAAATTTGGTATTACTTCTCCAAGTAGCAATTGCTGTTGCAAATTAAAGTCCGCAATATTAATCTTCCCAACCTTGGCAGTGGTTGTACTTGGTGATTGAGAAGGAATATTCAAAACATCACTTACATCTTGTTGAATTAGGCTATCTTGACGATAGATAATTTTAAGAGATCGATTAACTGTATCTTGAACAACAAGCGAATCATCTCTTAATAGATTAGCAATCGTAATATTGAACTGGCCTATAGGAACACCTATTTCAGGATCTAAATCAACCTTTACCTTACCATTTATCAACCGCTCAAGGTGGTCGTCCACACAACTTGACAGAAACAATAATAACAGAATAATCGCAGATAAGTAGCGAATCCTAAATGTTTGTATATTGAACATAATTAAAAATTATATCTTTCTAATTCAAAAAAGTAAAAATAAAATTTTCATAATACAATCGCTAATATTAACTGAAATTTACAAAATAAAATTTAATATATTTACTGTTATTTTCGAAAAAATGTGCTAAAAGTACATTTTTGTTTGTGACAAAAACTACTAAAAAGCTACCTATCAGGTTCAATTTTTACTATTGGACTAATGAATCCGAAAACCAAAAGACGGATTCCCCGGGCTTATACATTCTGTATTTCTCGC
>VHAW01000049.1 GCA_016872225.1 Sphingomonadales bacterium
GGACACCGATCTCACCCTTGCCGAAATTGAAAATGAATTTGGCAACATCGTCGCGAGAATCATCGAAGGACTCACCAAAATCTCCGGACTTTACAACAAGTCCAACGATTCGAGCCAACAGCTCGAAAATTTTCGCAAAATGCTGCTCACCTTGGCTGATGATATTCGGGTTATTCTTATCAAGTTAGCCGATCGCCTGCACAACATGAGAACGTTGGACAACATGCCCCAGGAGAAACAGCTCAAAATCGCGCACGAAACCTCCTATCTCTTTGCGCCTTTGGCCCATCGCCTCGGTTTATATAACATCAAATCTGAATTGGAAGACCTGGCGCTGAAATACGTCGAACCAGTTATCTACCGCAACATTGCCAGAAAACTTCAAGAAACCAAAGTGCGTCGGGATCGATATATTCGGGAATTCATTGTCCCTCTTCAACACAAAATTGAGTCCGTAGGGCTAAAAGCTGAAATCAAAGGCCGACCCAAAAGTATCTCCTCGATTTGGTACAAAATGCAAAAGCAAAACATCGATTTCGAAGAAGTCTATGATTTGTTTGCAATCCGAATCATCCTGGATAGCCCCCTGCCCTTAGAAAAAACCGATTGTTGGAGGGTTTATGCCTTGATTACCGACCAATACCAACCAAATCCTAATCGCTTGAGAGATTGGATTTCAACCCCCAAAATCAACGGCTACGAATCCCTTCACACCACAGTGATGGGACCAGAAGGAAAATGGGTGGAAATCCAAATTCGCAGCCAACGTATGAACCAGGTTGCCGAGAAAGGGCTGGCCGCCCATTGGAAATATAAAGATCAGGACGGGAATCCCGCACTTGACGCTTGGATCAACAAGGTTCGGGAAATAATGGAATCTCCGGTACCCAACACGATGGAGTTCATGGATGAATTCAAATTGCAGTTGTATTCCAAAGAGGTTTTTGTCTTCACCCCGAAAGGCAAACTGCTCAAAATGTCCGCCGGTTCTACGGCCTTGGACATGGCGTTTGAAATCCACTCCGAATTAGGACTCAAATGCATAGGCGCCAAGGTTAACCATAAACTCGTGCCGTTGAGTTATGTTTTGCGCAACGGCGATCAGGTAGAAATATTAAGTTCCAACATCCAAAGACCCAACCCGGATTGGCTCCAATACTTAGCCACAGCCAAAGCCAAAAACCGTGTTCGTCAGTCCCTAAAGGATCAACGTCGCCAAATCATCGAAGCAGGCAAAGGAAAATTCTTGGACAAACTAAGAACCCTAACCTCCGAAGTGAACGAAGATATTTTGCAGAGGATTACCCATCACATGGGTCTGCTCAGCGTCCAAGACTTGTATTACGACACCGAAATGGGCAAAATAGATTGGGCCCTGGTCCAAGTCGCTCTGCGTCGCAAATACAAACGATCCGCCTCTAACGAATCGACCAGCGAATCCTCCACAAAGGCATCCTCGGAGAATAATATGAATACCTCTTCAGAGGCCTTCCCAAATGACCCAACAAAATCACTATCCCCAAATCCAAAGGGCACCAACCCTGAAGACCGTATCACCGATGGTGTAGAATATGCTAACCAACTGGTATGGGTGGATGGAAAGCAAACAGAATTCCGATACCGATTGGCCACTTGTTGCAACCCTATACCGGGTGATGAAATTATAGGGATTCTAGAAACGGGCAAAGAAATGGTAATTCACCGCCAGAATTGCATCAATTCGGCAATCGCCCATTCAACGTCCCATCAACTTGCCGTACGAACCCGATGGAACAAAGGGTCCAGGGTGGCCTTTCTTACGGGAATCTACCTCAAAGGCACCGACGACAAGGGTATCATTAGCGGCATCACCCAAGTTATCACCGATGAAATGCAGCTGAATATGCGATCCATTTCGGTGGTATCCGAGGACGGCCTATTCGAAGGCCGCATCATGGTGTACTTGGATGACACCAAGGCCCTTCAGGAACTGCTGCGACGCCTCCGCAAAGTCCGCGGCGTTTTAAAGGTCGGGCGTATAGAGAAAATGGAACCTGAGTTTAAATTTGGTCTTTAAGCGAAATAAGATGAAAGCAGATGTGTTGTTAGGGTTGCAGTGGGGTGACGAAGGCAAGGGCAAAGCGGTGGACGTACTAGCCCCCTCCTACGAGTGGATTGCCCGGTTTCAGGGTGGCCCCAATGCAGGCCATACCCTATGGCTGGACGGGAAACGAATTGTCCTGCACACCATACCCTCCGGTATTTTTCGGGAGGAATGCATGAACATTATCGGCAACGGCGTAGTCATACATCCCCCATCGCTCTTGCATGAAATCAAGGAATTACGCAAGCATGGCCTCAACCTTGAGGGCAAACTCCTCATCAGCGCCAAAGCCCATCTCATTCTACCCGGCCATCGCCTCTTGGATCAGGCCTTTGAATCTGCTAAAGGGGATTACAAAATTGGTTCAACGCTGAGGGGCATAGGGCCCGCCTACACCGACAAATACGCCCGACACGGCCTTCGTTACGGTGATTTGGTTGGACCCCAAGGCGAAACTTTGTTTCAACTTGCTCATGACGAACATCTACGCCAATTGAAAGCCTTGAGATCTGAACTTCCCCTTGACATTGCAAACCAAGTTCGGGAATGGTTGGATACTATGGCTGAATTGCTTACTGATTTTGCACCGTCCGATGGTTCCTGGTTACTGAATCAAGCCTTGGATAGTGGCCAACGTGTATTGGCCGAAGGTGCCCAAGGTAGCCTCTTGGACGTTGAATTTGGCGCCTATCCCTTTGTAACCTCATCCCACACCACTTCAGCCGCAGCATGTACTGGATTGGGCATTGCCCCCACTCGCATTGGCAAGGTCTACGGTTTGTTCAAAGCCTATTGCACCCGGGTGGGCAGCGGACCATTTCCTACCGAACTCCTTGACGAAACCGGAGATGCCCTACGCAGTGCGGGCCATGAATTTGGAGCCACCACCGGGCGTCCTCGTCGATGCGGTTGGCTTGACCTCCCTGCCCTTTCCTATGCCATCCGGCTCAACGGCGTCCATCAACTTATCATCACCAAAGCCGATGCCCTTTCTGGGTTCGACGAAATCAAAATTGCAGTACGCTATCAAGGCCTGGACCATCACCAATCCCCCTATCCCGATCGTCCTACCGATTGCATTCCTGAGTACCAGTCATTCCCTGGATGGAAGCTCTCCCCCAATCAATCCTATTCCACAAGGCAACAGTTACCTCCCTCGCTCCAGAGCTATTTAAGCTATCTTGAAGATCAACTCAATTTACCCATTCGATGGGTCTCCCTAGGGCCTGAGCGATCACAGATATTGGAAAGTCAAATTGATGGAACGCATGCAGGGATATAATCATTACCCTCTTTCTTCCGATTTTTAGTCCGTTGGAAATAAAAATTCCAGATCATCTGAACGCTGAGCAAACCTTGTTTGCACTGCTTCAGGCCTATAGGAATGCTCCATATATAGGGGCATTATGGACAGCCAATTCCTTTAACACTCAATTAGATCCATCAATTCCAACCGTGTCCTCTTCTTTTCCAGAGGCTTATCACACCATCGATTGGATCTTGGGAATTGGAAACTCCCCACAAGACGAAGATTTGAAGCCTCAAACCATGGGGAAAGATTTCGATTTCGAAGCCTTTGAAGCCATGCATCGATACAAACCTGCTTTCCGCATGGGGTACTTTGCCTATGATATGAAAGCCCACTCCATGGGTCACACATCAACCCTTCCACCAGCTACGGGAGCACCTGA
Source organism: Sphingomonadales bacterium (assembly GCA_016872225.1). Taxonomy (GTDB): domain Bacteria; phylum Bacteroidota; class Bacteroidia; order UBA7662; family UBA7662; genus SYHX01. The sequence goes on from VHAW01000049.1 coordinate 3,775, forward strand.
GCATGCCTTTTGGTTTAGGCCATCTTTGTTATTGACATGCAAGGGAAACCAAATAACCGTTAAAATTGACCAATACTTTCAACACATTAAAATAAAACAAATCTTATCCCAATATTTTAAGGAGGAAAAACAAAGAGACCAGAACACCAAAGCATCAAAGTCCTCAAACCACTTACTACCAAAGACATTGGGCGACATTATGCAATGCGGTACAGACTTCAACGAATACCGCCATCGCATCCAAGAAATTCGCCATAAAATCCAGCAAGGAACTTTTTATGAATTAAATTATTGCATAGAATGGACCGGCAAACACAAGATAGAAAATCCAGTATCCTTATGGAAATCCATGACCGAGAAATCAGGTGCGCCATTTTCGGCATTAATCAAAAACAAAGAATTTTATACATTATGCAATAGCCCGGAACGATTCCTGAAAATCAGTGGTGATCAAATCATTAGCCAGCCAATTAAAGGGACTGCCCCTCGATGTTCTGATTCTCTTCAAGACCATCAATTCCTTGAGACTTTACGAAACAACCCCAAAGACCATGCTGAGCATGTCATGATTGTAGATTTGGTGCGAAACGATTTAACTCGATGTTCGGACCCTTTGTCAGTAGAGGTGAGTGAATTGTGCCAGGTCTATTCGTTCAAAACCGTCCACCAACTGATTAGCACCATTCGGTGCCGTATGACCAAAGAAAATTCCCTTGCCTCCATCTTGAATGCGTGTTTTCCCATGGGATCGATGACAGGCGCTCCTAAAGCCGTAGTTTGTCATTGGATTGACCAACTCGAAAAGAAAAGAAGGGGAGTTTATTCAGGCAGCATCGGGTACATCGACGCCGAGGGAAATTTGGATTTGAATGTGGTCATCCGAACCTTGATTTATGATGATGTAAAACGTGAACTTTCCTTATCCACTGGAGGTGCCATCACATGGGATTCCGATCCCAAAACAGAATGGGAAGAATGTCAAACCAAAGCCAAGGCCATCCTACAAGTTGAGGTTCCTGCCTGAAAAATGGAGGAATAATTTCAAAGAGTAGAATCGAAACAAAGAGCCATTTTAGGCCTCGGCGGTGACTTCAAGATTGAAGACCGCCTTGATATCTCTGTAAAGCTCAACTTCAACCTGGAAGGTACCTAATTCGCGGATTTCACCGCGAACCGCCATTTTGCGGCGATCAATTTCGAATCCTTTGGCCTTCAAGGCTTCAGCAATCATCAAGGTCGTGATGGTGCCAAAAATGCGGTTATTCTCACCGGTCCGTACCTGGAGGGTCAAAGTGAGTTCTGCCAATTGGGTGGCCAACTCGGTGGCGGCATTACGTAGGCCCTCCTGACGGAATTCCGCTTGGCGAACAGCTTCAGCGCGATCATTGAGGGCTGCGCGCCCGGCAACAATAGCTAGTCCCTGAGGAATAAGATAATTTAGGCCGTATCCGCTCCGGACTTTGACCAAGTCGTGTTTGAAACCGAGGCCTTTGACGTCTTGTTTGAGGATGATATTCATGGCAGAATGGCTCTATAGGGGTGGGAAGAATCGTTTTTGGAAATACTGTTTTCTCAAGACTAAACAGAGAATTTCAATTATAGAGAGACCGATTTAATCAAGGATTGAATCAACGCAAACCATCAGCAACATAAGGCAATAAGGCCAAATGCCTTGCCCTTTTGACGGCTTGAGCGACTTTACGCTGGTACTTGAGGGAAGTTCCAGTCAACCGACGAGGAAGTAATTTGCCCTGCTCGTTGACCAACTTTAGTAAAAAGTCCGGATCCTTGTAATCGATGTAATGAATTCCGTTTTTGCGGAAACGGCAGTACTTTTTGCGGGTCTCCTCCTTGACCGGAATGGTCGCGAAACTATTGCTAATCATGGGTTAACCTCCTCTGTTATGGGAGCCTTGGGAGCTCGGGGTTTGCGACGGGACTCGTTGTACGCCACAGCGTATTTGTCGAGGGAGACCGTCAGGAATCGTAAAATCCTTTCGTCACGGCGCAATTCAAGCTCCAACTTATCTACAGCAGGGCCATCGGCCTTGAACTCGTAGAGGTGATAAAAGCCTGTGGCCTTCTTGCGGATGGGATAAGCCAGCTTGCGTAGGCCCCAATGGGCCTGATGCACCAGCTCGGCGCCGTTTTCGTTCAGCACCTTTTCGAACTTCATGACCGCCTCACGGACCATCTCCTCGGTAAGAACCGGGTTAAGGATGAGTACGGTTTCATATTGATTCATAGATCAACGGGGTTAAGACCGAATTTTTTCTTCGGGACGCAAATATAGGGGGATTATTCCCTAAATCGCCCACCCCGCTTAACTTTGACCAAATGCAAGAATATCAGGTTTCTGCCCGCAAATACAGGCCCCCGCGATTTGAAGAGTTGATTGGACAGGACCATATCACCACCACGCTCCGAAACGCTATCAGTAAAGGGCAATTGGCCCAATCCTACCTTTTCTGCGGTCCACGCGGCGTCGGCAAAACATCCTGCGCTCGCATTTTGGCCAAAACCATTAATTGCTCGTTCAGGGATAGCCACCAGGAGGCCTGTGGCACCTGCCCGTCTTGCTTATCCTTTGACCAGGGCCGATCCCTTGCCATTCATGAACTAGACGCAGCTTCCAACAATTCGGTAGATGATATCCGCTCCTTGGTCGAACAAGTTCGCTACCCACCTCAAGGAAGCGACTTCAAAGTTTATATCATTGACGAGGTGCACATGCTCAGCACAGCCGCATTCAATGCCTTTCTAAAAACGCTCGAAGAACCCCCTCCCTATGCCAAATTCATTTTGGCCACCACGGAGAAGCATAAAATCCTGCCCACCATTCTTTCTCGCTGCCAGGTTTTTGACTTCAAAAGAATTCGACTACAAGATATCACCGATCGCTTGGCTTTGGTGTGCCGAGCAGAAGGGATCAGCTTTGAAGACGATGCCCTTCTGACCATAGCATCGCGTTCTGATGGGGCATTGCGCGATGCATTAACGATGTTGGACCAACTTGCGGAATTCAGCGGCGGCAAGCTCACCAATGCCCTGGTTTGCGGTCAACTTGGAATTCTTGACAAAGCCCTTTTTGTGGACTGTGCAAGAACCATGCTAAATGGAGATCCTTCATTGACCTTGCAAGCTCTGGACGAAATGACCGCCCGAGGTTATGACTCCATTCTTTGGGTACTCGGCATGGCCGCTCACTATCGTAATATGCTGATGGCCAAAACACCGGGTACTGCGGAGCTTATTGACTCGGGGCATGAGTACAGACAACAACTCAGAGAGCAAGCCCAACTGGCGAACACCGATATTTTATTGGCAGGGCTTCAAATCCTCAATCAAGCGGAACTTCAATACAGGCAGTCAAGGCAACCTAAGCTTCTTGTAGAGACGGCGGTCATGAAAATATGTTATTTGGCGCAAAGAAATCAAAAAAAATCTACCGATGAGGCCTCAGGGCCCCAAGAACCTAGTGTTAGCGAAGGTCATCCCCTACAGGGTATTACCTCCCGTTTACCCATCGCGGACCTTAAAACACCTGCTCAAGTCAAAATACAGGTTAAGGTCCCAAATGAGCCAGTCATAACCACCTTAGAAGAGTCTCAAACGTTTAACGAAACAGACCTAAGGTCGCAAACAGACTCCCCCGTGCCTGATCTACACCAGCCTCCTCCAAGCCAGCTTTCTGCACCCCGACCTCCTTCTGCTTCCACAAACACCTTAGATTTCCTCCAAAGACTGAGAGGCCATTTGGGGCAATCGCAAGGCAATTCACCATCGAATATCAAAGAAAATGGACATCGTTGGTCTCCTCCCCCACCTTTTGCTGCCAAAGATCTAACAGACCTATGGCAACACCTTATCCAAGAATGCAAAACCCATAATTTAGGCGGTTTAGAGGGTATTCTGGTTAGAAATCTCCCGAAAGCAGGTTCTCACGAGCCAGTCATTGAGGCTAATGGCAAGCAATCTCTTGGGACGACAATTTTACCAGTAATATTGTATTCAGACACCGAAAAAACATTGTTTGATGCCGAAAAACAAGGAATTTTGGACTTTTTGGTGGAATTCGGAAACTTCCAATCCCGCCCTCAATGGAGTCTTCGACAGCATGAAAACAACAATCAAAGAGAGAAATTTCTAACCGAACCCGAGCGTTTTGCTAGATTAAGTGCTGAAAATAAATCATTTAAGGATTTGAGCACGCGCCTTAAATTATTTTTTAACTAAAAAGTGACAATTTAATATAAAGTTAATATTACATTTGTTCCCCTTAAAATAATTGTTTCATTAAACTATAACATCATGTCCATTAAACTCAAGCTCAAAAACTCCAAGGAAACTGCACAGGTTGACGAAAAAGTCGCCAAGTTTCTCAAAGAAAACCCCTATTTAGTGAAGGTTAAGTTCTTGGCCAATCTGCGTCGCCACTCCAGGGGCTATGCCTTTTTCCAAAAAAACTGGCCTTTGGGCGATGGAACCTACAAGAACGAAACCATTTACCTTCACAAACTCATTGCCGAGATCTTCTGCAAGAAAAAAGCCACCAAAGAGCGTTTGTTCGTGAATGTAATCAATAACAATCCTTTGGATTGCCGCTTGGATAATTTGGAATTTGCCACGCGCTCTGTCGTAGTTCGGAATGTTAACAAAACTGAAAATAAATTCGGCTACAAAGGCGTCATCAAAAGCGGTAAAAAATTTAAGGCCGTCCTCTTCAACAACCGAGTTCGTCTCGATCTAGGCACCTTCAATACGGCCGCAGAAGCTTCTGCAGCCTACAAGAAGAAGACCACTGAACTGTTCGGCAAAGGCAAAAAGTAATTTTTACCTCTAACAGAGGTTAAGGATTTACGATTATTGTTAGCAATACCCTCCGGCAATCCGGAGGGTATTTTTTTTAGGGATGATTAGAGGCTATGCCTGAGAGGAGGTTGATTAATGGATTTTCCCATCCACTGATCCACCAAGACAGCCGTCATGGCATCTCCGGTTATATTAACGACGGTCCGCATCATGTCCAAAATACGATCAACGGCCACAATCAATGCAATACCCGCCGTTTCCAACCCTACCGATTGAAGCACAATCACCAACATAACCATTCCGGCACCAGGAACACCAGCTGAACCAATGGAGGCGAGCGTTGCCGTTAAGACGATGGTTAATTGTTGGGCCCATCCTAAATCATGGCCAAAAGCTTGGGCAATGAACACGGTTGCCACCGCTTGGTAAAGGCTGGTCCCATCCATATTAACGGTAGCCCCTAAAGGTAACACAAAAGTCCTCACCTCTTCACGGACGCCCAGCTTCTCGACGCATTCCAAGTTTACCGGCAAAGTTGCGTTGGAAGAGGACGTCGAAAATGCCAAAAGTTGTGCCGGACTAATGATTCTGAAAAACCTCAGGGGATTGTAATTCCCTACTAGTCGCAACAAAGTCACGTATATAAGAAAAATTATGGCGATCATTCCTATGACTACCGTCAACGTGTATACCGACAAGGCACCGAGCAGCTCCACGGCCTCGGCAGGTCGATCACCCGCAAAATCTGCGATTAAAGAAGCAATCAAAGCAAAAACTCCTAAGGGAGCAAAACCCATAATCATGTCCACCATGATGAGAATGACCCGATTAAGTTGCGCGAACAAATCCCGAACAAGCGTTGTTTGTTTAGCGGGAAGTGACATGATCGCCACGCCCATGAACAAAGCAAAGAACACCACTTGCAACATGGATGTATTTTGTGAAAGCGCATGAAAAAGATTTTCGGGTACCATATTGATCACCGCGGCCAAAGGCCCCTCCTCTTTAAGAGCCTCAGCTTTGACTAGACCACCGGAACTGGTGTTTTCAAACCGAGCACGCAATTCATCTCTTTTGGACTCAGATAAGTAATCCCCAGGTCTCATTAAGTTAACCGTCAAAAGGCCAATAATTATAGCACAAACGGTTGTGGTTAGGAAAATCAATAAGGTCCGACCACCCATACTAGAGAGTCTGCGAAGGTCTTTAAGACCTGTAACACCATCTACTAACGATACCAGTACCAAAGGAATCGCAACCAATTTCAAAAGATTCACAAAGACAGTCCCCACCGGCTTCACCCAATCCAAGACCCATGAAGACCATCCTGCGGCCGATGAGCAAAGCCCAAAAGCCAGGCCTAAACCTATCCCTACCAAAATCCGAATGTGCATGGGCCAACGCTTGGACTTCTTAGGCGGTTCAAGACTTGGGCCCTCGTTAAACCTGTCAACGGGGGGTATGGGAACAAAAGAATCTTTCATCTTGATTTAAATGGTCTAAGTATGGAGTAGATACAATCCTATATTTTCAAGCGCGAAAATGTTCTTAAGAGTGCGGAGAGTTGAGCTGCTGGCCGACCCAGCAGATGATCTGCAATCACTATAGCCATCATCGCCTCTACCACAGGAACAGCGCGAGGCACTACACAAGGATCATGACGCCCCTTGGCTTGCATGGTGATTGAGTTGCCCTGAAAATCTACCGATTGTTGTTCCAATGCAATGGTCGCCGGAGCCTTAAAGCCCACTTTAAACCATACAGGTTGCCCATTACTGATCCCTCCCTGTATTCCCCCCGAATGATTGGAAATCGTTTCCAGGGCGGTCCAAGCCTTGGTATCCGCCGACAATATCGCATCGTTGTAATCCGAGGCCTTACCCGCACTCATCATAAATCCGCTCCCTGATTCAAAAGCTTTGGCAGCATTAATAGATAACATTGCTTTGGCCAAATCGGCTTCCAATTTGTCATAAACTGGGTCTCCCAAACCTGCCGGTAATCCCTGACACCAGCCCACAACAGTGCCACCTACACTGTCACCCACTGTTCGTAATTCATCAATGTAGGCCTCCATTCGGGAAGAAGCTTCTGGTTCAGGACATCGTACAGGAGATATTTCAATTTGATCCAAACTGAAGGGGCATTTGCGATGATATTCATAGCCTAAATTTTCACCATAATGGACTATTCCGTCCACGGCAGGAATTTCCATAGCATAAGGACCCACAGAATGAACCCATGCGTAACAATAAATCTCAAACTGCTCTAGAAGTGCGTTAGCAACGGCGCCAGCCATGACCCTAGCGGCCGTCTCCCGGGCACTGCTCCGACCACCGCCCCGATGATCCCGATACCCGTACCTTGCCATAACAGTGAAATCCGCATGTGATGGCCTAATCTGATCCCGAAGACGATCGTAATCCTCCGACCTGACATCACGATTCGGAATAACCAAGGTAAGCGGAGCACCGGTGCATAAACCTTCAAACAAACCGGAGAGGCATTCCACCTTATCACTTTCACTCCTTGAGGTGGTCAAACGGTTTTGACCAGGTCGACGACGATCCACTTGGGCCTGAATCTTATTTAAATCTAGCGGTAAACCAGCGGGGACTCCGTCCACTACAACACCAATGGCCGGCCCATGGGATTCGCCAAAAGAGGTCATCCTAAAATTGCGTCCAAAACTATTCCCGGGCATGCGCTAATTTAAGGATTGTAAAGCATATCCAAATTTAGCCCAATCCTTCCAAAATCCAGGATATGATTTTCGGACAACTTCCGGGTCATCCAGCGGAATGGATAAATCCGGTAGCACCAACATGCTAAACGCCATGGCCATTCGATGATCGCCAAAGCATCTTAGCACAGGAATCGGTCGGTATTCGGAATCCGATAGGCTTGTTTGACCCGCCACAAATTGGCGAGAATGGGCCTTCCATGAACAAAGCGGTCGAATTGCCAAGCCATCACGGTCAAGGTTTTCATGAAGGATGCCCAAGAGATTCAGGT
>VHAW01000050.1 GCA_016872225.1 Sphingomonadales bacterium
AAATTATCTCCGGAAATCAGGGTGGCCAACGGTTTTCGCAATGTATTAGTGCCTGAAACGCATGACTATTCCAATTTTATGGAGAGTCTCCGATCTAGGACATGGATTTTTTCGTTCACTTTTGAATGACGAATCATATTATATTCAATTGAATCTCGTCACTCTTTATTGTTTCTTTCGATGAGTAATCCTGTTCACCGCAAGATAGCCCTTATTACCGGGGCAAGTTCTGGGATAGGGGAAGCAAGCGCCCGATGGTTCGCAACGTATGGATGGAATCTTGTGTTATGGTCTAGACGATTAGAACGATTGGAGGCGCTCAAAACCGGCCTTCTGCGTGATATAGGGAATGGCTTGGAGGTTTGGGTGGACGAAGTGGATGTGCGGCTCGAGGCCGATGTCAACAAAGCTTTTGCAGCCTTACCCCATTCCTTCCAACCGATTCATTTGTTGCTTAATAATGCGGGCTTATCACAGGGATTGAATGCCGTTCATGAATCAGATCCTCACGATGTCAATCGGGTGATTGACACCAATGTCAAAGGCTTGGTGAACGTAACCAGGGCAGTGGTTCCCGGAATGAAATCCAGAGGCCAAGGCCAGGTCATTCACGTGAGCTCTACTGCTGGTAAGGAAGTTTATTCTGGAGGGGGGATTTACTGCGCTTCCAAATTTGCCGTGGAGGCTATCGCCAAAACAATGCGGCACGAATTATTGCCCTTTGGCATCAAGGTCGGTACCGTATCGCCGGGGATGGTGGAAACAGAGTTTTCGTTGGTCCGTTTTAAGGGGGATGCCGAGCGAGCAGCCGGGACCTACGCTGGTTTAGAGCCCTTGCATCCTGAAGATGTTGCGGAGGCCATTGGTTTTATAGCAACCAGGCCTGACCATGTTCAAATCGCCGATTTGCACCTTATGCCCAGGGCGCAAGCTGGTAGTGGGGCGATTCATCGGACCTAAAAGCCAATGGCCTGCCCTGTTGGGGTGGCTCTTTCTAAAAAGTGTTACGCCACATTTGGGACGGTACAGGCTTGACGGTGCGGATGGTGTATTTGGCGTTTTTCTTGGTATGGTACAATTGCTCAATATCCCCCGCTATTTCAAAGTAAATGAGCTGACCGATGGGCATGCCAGCATAAACTCTGACTAGTTGGGTACACGAAATTTCAAGGGTCCAGGTATTGCAGAATCCAACATCGCCTTTGCCGGCGGTGGCGTGAATATCAATTCCAAGCCGCCCCACTGAAGATTTGCCTTCCAGAAAGGGAACGTGACGGTGGGTTTCGGTATACTCTTCAGTAACTCCGAGGTACAAAGTTCCGGGTTGCAGGACCAGGCCCTCGGCGGGAATGGTGAGCTCCTCAACGGGGTTATTCACTTTGGCATCCAGGATTCTGGACTTATAAATTGCAAGGTACCTGCCTAAATGGACATCGTAGGAATTGGTACCCAGACATTGTCGGTCAAAGGGCTCAATAAGAATGTGGCCTTGTTGAATGGCTTCGAGAATGCGTTGGTCCGATAAAATCATGGTAATTTGTGACGATGATTGCCCAGGAAATCGTGGACGCTAAAGATAGACCAGGGCTGTGGCGCCTGGAACATCCCTCTGGTCTTTGGGCAGCGGCAATGGTCACCGAAGAATATGCCGGCCAGTTTGCCTTGGCAGATAGCGTAAATCGATCTGAAAGCACTAACCGAGACCCCAAAACCCGTCAATGGCAAAGCTCCCGTTTCGCATTGCGGCATTTGTGGGAGACAGGTTGGCAAAAGGGACCGATGGTAGGCCTCGGATTGGATGTTCAGAAGCAGCCTTCAGGAAAACCCTATGTCTTGGACCCGGTAGGTCAAGCGTTGCCTTTGGCCTTGGCGCATACCGTAGGAATGGGGGCTGCGGCCCTTGTGCTCCAGGCAAGCATTCTGGGTATAGGGGTGGATGTGGAGCGGCTATCTGACCGATTTATCAAAGCGTGGCCTCGGATTGCAAGCGTACCGGATTGGCATCAAGTCTGTAAGGCTGGCCTTATGAATCAAGAGGCCGAGGCAGCAACTTTAATCTGGGTAATCAAAGAGGCATGCTTCAAGGCTGCTTTAGTTCAGAAATCCTTATTTGGTCAAAATCAGATTATTGAGACAATTAATATAATATCAAAGGAAGGCAACTTGCGATGGGTTGGACAAGTACTTTCTGGTGAGAAGGACCACAAGGAAATCCTGGAATTTGAGGCTGGTTGCTTAAACGGGGTGTTTGGCTCGAACTTAAACGGGGTGTTTGGCTCGAAAGGGATTAGCCCGAAGGAAATCGATAATCAAGAGGGGTTGCCCTGGTTTTGGGCAGTGGCTTGGACTAATGGGTGATGACAATGCCGGTCCGTGCGGTAATCCGCCGTTCTGCTTCTTTGAGTTCATGAATTTCACGTAAAATGACCGGGATGGAGGGATGATCAAACCCAGTGGGGGTTTGTTGTAGATCCTTGAGTTCGGCTTGTTTGAGTCGCCTATGCCGCAGGACCTTTTTGAGCAGGAGACGGTCAAAGGTGGTTTCGATTTCCCTTTTAAGATTAACTGTAGGGGGATGTATAGGAATGTCATGCATCTGATCCCAATTGGGGCTAATCTGTCGACCCTCGGTGTACCAACGGGTTGCCATAGCAGCGATGGCTTGGTCAGCATGATTTATGAGTTCATGGGAGTTCGGTAGGCAGCCCTCCTTTTGCCATCGCCCCAGGCACAGTTCCAGAAGGGTTCGGCATGCAGGGCTATCCCAAGTCAGGCTAAGCAGCGTCTCACTCATGTAATCAACCAGGGTGGTCGGAGTACCCCCTGTGGGATCGTCCATCGTTTGGTCACCGATCAAAAGTAGGAGACGCAAAATTTCAGTTTCTTGAGGCAGATCGCTTAAAGGTTGAACCTCCGGTATCGTGATATCCTGAACCTTTGGGTTCCAAGAAGGGTCGCTTAAGGAGGTAGAGGGCAGTGCTGCGGTGTTTGGATTTCCCTGGGGGAATTCGTTAGAAGATGGATTGACAGGGTTTTGGGCAGTGTACGGGTTCCGTTTGGCTCGAAGCTTGAATTGTTGCACGACCGCCTCTTGGACGGAGGAATCGGGAATGCCGGCGTCTTCTGCCAAGTGGCGGATATATACCGCGCGTAGGATGGGATCCCCAACGCAGGCAATGCTGGCGGCTACCACCTGCAAGGCATAACTGATTCGTAAGGGATCGCGACCGGCTTCTTTCAACAAAAGATTTTGTTGAAATGCCATAAAATCATGAGCATTATCAATTAAGAATTTTTTCAGGACATCACCTTGAAGACGCCTTGCCAAATTATCCGGGTCTTCATGTTCGGGCAGAGCAATCACGCGGACCCGCAAATCGTTCTCCAACAAGATGTCAATCCCTCGCAAAGCCGCTTTGATCCCGGCCTGATCGCCGTCGTAAATCAGGATCACTTCATCGGCAAAACGGTGGATTAGAGTGGCTTGTTCACGCGTTAATGCAGTCCCGCTGCTCGCCACGACATTCTCTATACCTGCCTGGCTCAAGGAAATAACATCCATGTAGCCTTCGACCAGGTAAACAAATCCTGCAGAGGCCATGGCCTTACGGGCCTGATGCAGGCCAAAAAGGGATTCGCTCTTGCGGTAAAGCGGGGTCTCTGGGGAATTGATGTATTTGGCCTCCTTGCGGTCTGATTTGAGAGTTCGACCGCCAAAGCCGATTACCTTGCTACTCAAATGGTAAATGGGGAACAGGACACGCCCTCTGAAACGGTCGTAGTATCCTCGGTGTTCACCGCTGAGTGCGAGCCCAGCCAGCTCCAATTCCTCTAGGGAATAGCCGCTTTGGGTGGCCATCTCCACCAAGGCCGAAGATTGTTCCAAACTGTACCCAAGGCCAAAACGGTGTATCGTAGCATCGCTAAGGCCTCGTTCCCGGAAATATGAAAGGCCGATGGCCATCCCTGACGGGTGATCCCAGAGCAGACGCGTGTAGTACTGTTGGGCAAAGGCCATAAGGTCCCAAAGGCGGTCCCGTTGGCTTTTCTCGGCTTGGTAGGCGGGGTCATTGTTGGCCCTTTGGTCTTCTTCAATTTCGATTTGATACCTGGCTGCCAATTGCTTGATGGCTTCAGGGTAGGTCAATTGATCATGCGCCATTAGGAATCCTACCGCATTGCCAGCCGCACCACAACCAAAGCATTTGTAGAACCCCTTGGCAGGCGTGACGGTGAATGAAGGGGTTTTCTCGTTATGGAAAGGGCACAAGCCCAGCATGTTGCCACCTCTCTTTTTGAGCACAACATAATCTCCCACGACCTCTTCAATGCGTGCGGTCTCAAAGACACGATCAATGGTGGAACGGGAGATCATAGGGATGAAAAAAGCGATGGATAACAAAAATACAAGCAATGCCAAGGAGAGCGGGTCCAGTATTTATTTTGGGTATGATAAGACCTCCGCAATTTTGTCCACAACCCCCTTCTGAAGAGGGAGATGGCGCATCGACGAGTAATTCTTTGAATTCTGGGGAGTCCTTAACGGGTTGGGATTTTGGTACCAAAGCGGTTCATGCCGGAATTTTCCCGGACCCAACAACGGGGGCCATCATGACGCCTATTTTCCAGACTTCCACCTATGTTCAAGAATATCCAGGTCAACACAAAGGCTATGCTTACGCCCGAGGCAAAAATCCGACCCGTTCCCAATTGGAAGCCGCCCTTGCCGCTCTTGAAAATGCGCAGCATGGCTTGTGTTTCTCCAGCGGGATGGGGGCGATTGATGCCGTAATCAAAAGACTCAGACCGGGGGATGAAGTCATCTGCGGAGATGATTTGTACGGAGGCTCTTACCGTCTGTTTATGCGTCTCTACGAGCCTATGGGAATGGTTTTCCATTTTGTGGATTTAACCGATTTTCAGGCTATCAAGGCTTGCCTATGCCCTCGTACCAAATTGATTTGGACCGAAACCCCGACCAATCCTTTGATGAAGGTGGCCGACATTCGGGCTTTGGCGGTGATCGCGAAGGAGTATGGTGTGATGTTGGCCGTAGATAACACTTTTGCCTCTCCTTATTTGCAGAATCCTTTGGATTTGGGGGCGGACTTGGTGATGCATTCGGCCACCAAATACCTTGGTGGTCACAGCGATGTGGTCATGGGTTTTTTGGCCACCAACAACATTGCGTTGCACGAGGAACTTGCTTTTATTCTCAATAGTTCAGGGGCCAATCCTGGTCCAATGGATTGCTATTTGGTGTTAAGAGGCATCAAGACCCTTCATTTGCGGATGATGGCTCATTGTGAAAACGGAAGACTCGTTGCCAATTATTTGAAACTGCATCCTGGGGTTTCCAGAGTCCATTGGCCCGGCTTCCCGGATCATCCAGGGCATGCCATAGCCGCATCCCAGATGAGGGATTTCGGGGGTATGATTTCCTTTGAGTTGGCCTCCGATAAGGTTGAAGATGCCATGCGATTGGCCTCTTTTACCAAGGTCTTTGCGTTGGCGGAATCCCTGGGGGGTGTTGAATCGTTGATAGGACATCCCGCCTCGATGACCCATGCAAGCATCCCTAGACCACAGCGTTTGGCCAGTGGGGTGACGGACACGCTGCTCAGGCTCAGCGTGGGCATCGAAAGTGCCAACGATTTGATCGCGGATTTGGACCAAGCCATTTGCAAGGCCCTTGGTCGCTGAGTTTCCGGATTTATCCCGTTTGGGTCCTTTCCTGCTTCGAGTAGCCAGGCATTATAATACCCATTCTTTTGTGGACCTTGATCCGATCTCGGTCCCCAGGGCCTTCCTTCGCAACGGTGTATTGGCTAAAGAAAAGGGAATAGCCTACCATCAAGCGAATGTGGAAATTGCGGCGCTCATTGCCGCTCATTTTGCTTGGGGCCGTCGGGATATTATCTTATTCAAATCCTGGGCTTTACTGCAACGTATGGATCTTGAGCCGGGGCCCTTTGTCCAAAGCGCATCTGTGTCGGAGTGGGGACGCTTGAAAGGTTTTGTGCATAGAACCTTCACGGATAGCGACGTGATGTGGATGTTAGGTCACTGGTCGGTTTACTTGGCCGAGCAGGGGAGCCTTGAGGGCATGTTTGCGGGCCAAACCGTGAAGGATGGCCTGAACAGGTATGCCTCCTTGATGAAGGAAGGTTTAGCCTATGGGGACAGGTTGCGCAAACATTTTGCATCCCCTGCGCTGGGTTCGGCATGCAAGCGTATGAATATGTTGTTACGATGGATGATTCGTCGCGATAAGGCTAGGGTGGATATGGGATTATGGAAGATTCATGCCATGAAGGACTTGCAATTGCCTTTGGATGTGCATGCTACCGCAACGGCTTCGGCATTGGGCCTGCTGCCTGCTAAAGCAACGCCGAACTGGACCACGGTGGAATATATGGGCGCTTTGGCGCGTCAAATTTGTCCGAATGATCCCGCATTGCTGGATTTTGCCCTCTTTGGGTTGGGGGAGGAGTCCCTGCGTTTGGGTATTCCGTTATCGGAAATACTTCACAACGTAGCGGAGAACCGGTGAAGCGTATCTACTTCTGGTTGGGAGGGTCTGGAAACGGGTTGAGGGAACTGATCACCCAGTCCACATCCCCTCGGAGCCACAGGGTATGTGCCAAGTTTAAAGGATTTTTAATCCATTTGAGGGCTGCTTTGCGATCCGTTTCTCCGGAATCCTCTAGGTATTCATCCAGTAAATTTTCCAAATCGGGAGGATTTAGAGGGTTAATAACCCCATACAAGCGACTTTCAGGCAACCGATATTTCCGGCATTGATCAAATACCTCGAGTTCATCGCCGAGCAAGACCACCTCTGCAATTTGATCCTCCAATACGGCTTTGGCTAATTTTATGACCTCAGGATGGGTACCTTCCACAAAGCATAGGATGGGTTCTTCCAAATTCCTAGCCCAGGAGCGTATTTTGTCGAGCTTATCCATGGATCACCGTGGCACTTAATGCCAGACTGAATGAATTACTAATGTAGGAATGCCAAGTCAATTTTCATCGTTGTTGAGCATATTTCATTTTAGATTTTTAGCATAAACGCATCATGCAATCCCCGTTATATCAATTTGAGGACACCATTGTGGCCCCGTTGAATCCGGCAGGGCAGGGGGCCGTATGCCTCGTGCGAGTTTCAGGGAAATTGAGCAAGGCCGTCGTGTCGCATTTGACCAAAAAACCGTACAATGCAGCCCTATGGCCCCCCCGCACTGCCAGTTTGGTTGCGATTTGGGATGGAGACGTCTTGTTGGATCGTGCCCTGTTCACCTCCTTTGATGCTCCGGCATCCTATACCGGAGAAGATTGTGTGGAATGGGGCCTGCATGCGTCACCCTATGTGGTCAACCGATTTTTGACTTTATGTACCGAAATTCCTGGGGTTCGGATGGCCCAGCCAGGGGAGTTCACTTGGAGGGCTTTCACCAACGGCAAAATGGATCTAAGCAGGGCGGAGGCAGTTGCAGATTTGATTGCCGCTGAAAATCCCATGGCGCATCGACTGGCGATGAATCAATTGGAAGGTGGCTTTGCGCGGAAAATTGCCGAATTACGGGAACGCATAATGGAGTTTGCCGCCTTGCTGGAATTGGAATTGGATTTCTCGCAAGAAGATGTGGAATTTGCAGACCGTTCGGCCTTGAAAGATCTGGTTTTATCCGTTCGAATGCAGGTTGTTTCCCTGAGAGATTCATTTACAGCCGGGGAGGTCATCCGCAAAGGAGTCCCCACCGTGTTGGCGGGCAGACCCAACGTGGGGAAGTCTTCTTTGCTCAACGCTTTGTTGCAGAATGCCCGGGCATTGGTTTCGGATCAACCCGGCACGACCCGGGACACCATTGAAGAGCCTTGTGCTATTAACGGAATCACATTTCGGTTAATGGACACTGCGGGGCTTCGCGAATCGACCGATGCTGTGGAACAAATGGGGGTAGCACGAACCCATCAAAAACTCACTCATGCCGGTCTTGTTTTGATGGTGGCCAGCGTCGACGAATACCCTGATGAGGCATGGATGAACCTATTGAGTTTAGCGGGAACCCAAAGCAAGGTTTTAGTAGTCTTGAACAAAGTGGACTTACCTGAAGGATATGGCCATCGTTCCGATTGGCTGCAGCGTTTTCCGGATTTGCTGGAAATATCGGCCCAAACAGGCCAGGGTATGGATTTGTTGCGCAAAAGAATGCGTGACATAGTAGACCTGGGCCGCCTCGCAGGTGATTTTGTAGCCGTAAATGCCCGGCAAAGGCATTCCCTGGATCAAGCGGCATCTGCTCTGCAGAGCATTTATAACGGACTTCACCAAAACCTAGAGACTGAGCTGCTGGCCGAAGAGATGAGGGCGGTTTTACGTTCCTTGGCTGAACTCACCGGAGATATCGCTGCCGATGACC
This sequence comes from Sphingomonadales bacterium, assembly GCA_016872225.1. Classification (GTDB taxonomy): domain Bacteria; phylum Bacteroidota; class Bacteroidia; order UBA7662; family UBA7662; genus SYHX01. Next base: position 8,427 of record VHAW01000050.1, read on the forward strand.
TATTAGGAGCTATTTTTGCGAAATTTTGCATTGGAAAGTGAAGTTTTTTTCATTCCTCCCTTTAGTCAAATTTGACCGGTGTCTGCAAATGACAAGTGCTCTTTGTTGTGTCCGAGAATAATATGATCTAGTAGTTTTATTTCCATAAGGTCCAGCGTATCTCTAAGCTTTTGAGTATTCTATTCGTCCTCTTTTATTTTTTGGTATTACCACCGCTGTCCGTATAATATGAGATTACATCACTTCTTTTGTAACCTGCTAAAACGCTTCAAACACTTTGAAAAAAAATGAAAAATTCAAACAATCAATTCACTGCAGAAATGGTGAAAGCAACACTACAAGCTTGGTGTAATGCAGTTGTTGCTACCGGAAAAGTTTATTCTGACGGAGGCGATGTTAAAGCCTTTGCCAATCAAGTATTAACCGAAGCATATGACTACGATAAAGGGAAAGTGGTATTTAAACCAACCCTTACATGGGGTGAGCAAACATTTAGGCCAACAAAAGACGGCGCACTTTCTTATTTTGTTGGTAAGAACCCTTCCTATCCAAACGATCATGGATTTTTATTAGAACCATGGACAAAAGTTTGGTTTACTAACGAGGATTTCATTTTAAATGGAAATTTGGCCATTGTTCAATGCAATATCTACTTTATTTCAGCCAAAAGAGAAATTTTTGTTAATAAGAGTTTTGTTTTTAGAATGGATAACGACGGAAAAGTGAAAATTTGCTTGCACCACTCTTCGCTTCCGTACAACCCTGATTAAGTTTGAACCTAAGAATTATCAATTCAATTTTTATGTATGAACAACATGTATTTTCAAATTATTACAAAGGTTTATTTTATTGCTGATGATTAATAATTATTGAATGCGAGGGTCATTTTTAAAATTAAATTCATTAAAATGAGGAAACATATGTTTTCTGATGCTCAAACAGATGCCGTATCTGGATTAGTGGTTTTTTTAGTTGCTTTACCTCTTTGCTTGGGAATTGCAGTTGCATCTGGTGCTTCACCTTTTGCTGGAATCATAACAGGAGTAGTAGGTGGTATCGTTGTAGGATATTTAAGCAACTCTAACGTAAGTGTTTCGGGACCTGCTGCGGGCTTAATTGCTATTGTTCTGTTGGCAATTAAAGATTTAGGGGTTGAAGCATTTATTTTAGCCGTTGTATTGGCAGGTGTATTTCAGTTGATCCTTGGTTTTGCGAAAGCAGGTACTATTTCAAACTATTTCCCTTATGGGGTAATAGAAGGAATGTTGTCAGGTATTGGTATCATCATCATCAAAAAAGAATTGCCTCACGCTATTGGTTATGATAATGAACATGAAGGTGATTTTTTCAATTATAGCCTTACCGATGAAGCTGATGGTCGTGGTTTTTTTAGTGAAGTATTGCACTCTTTAAACTTTGCGCATACGGGTATTATTATAGTCGCACTCATTTCCATAGGAATTATTGTAGCTTTCAATAAAGTAGCTTTTCTTAAAAAAATAAAGGCTATTCCTGCTGCTTTGGTGGTGGTTATTGTAGGGATTATTTTGAATGAATTGTTTCGAATGTTCAAACCTGACTTTTTTATAGCAGGAAACCATTTGGTTTTTTTACCTGTTGCTGGGTCGCTTACCGAGTTTATAGGACAATTTACATTTCCTGATTTTACTGCTATCTCAAATCCAAAGGTTTGGATTACCGCTGCGACTATTGCGAGTGTTGCAAGTGTTGAAACACTATTGTGCATAGAAGCAGGCGATAAATTAGACCCTTTTAAGCGATACTCAAATACCAATACTGAATTAAAAGCACAAGGCGTAGGAAATATTTTGGCAGGTATGCTGGGTGGCTTGCCTATGACAAGCGTAATTGTTAGAACTACTGCCAATATTAATTCTGGTGCAAAAACTAAACTATCAACAATCATTCATGGTGTACTTCTATTGCTTTCGGTCATCTTAATTCCCATGCTTTTGAATAAGATTCCGATGGCTTGTTTGGCGGGGATTTTGATTATGATTGGTTTTAAATTGGCAAGCCCTAAGGGGTTTAAGCACATGTGGGACCTCGGGAAATTCCAGTTTATTCCATTTATCGTAACTGTTGTGGGCGTTGTAGGTCTAGATCTGTTGAAAGGAGTAGGGTTGGGATTATTGGTAAGTATATTTTTTATTCTTTTAGGAAATATGAAAGTGGCTTATTTTTTCAAAAAAGAAGAATACAAAGAAGGTGATGTTATCAATATGGATTTGGCACAAGAAGTTTCATTTTTGAATAAGGCGGCTATAAAACAAACACTAGCTCACTTGCCTGAAAATTCTAATGTAATTATCAGTGCTAAAAACACTGTCTATATTGATTACGATGTATTGGAATTGATAAAAGACTTTAGTAATCACGGTGCTAAAAATAAAAATATTAATGTAGAATTACGAGATTTCAAGAGCGCTTACAAAATTCAGAATAGTATAGAATGCAGTCACGTTTCATAAATACTATCAATCCATTTCCTATTTTTCTTGACTTATTAGCGTTTATATTGGCAAATGATTTATTATGTATTTCTATTTTCATTATGGAAATATTTAATTGCTATCGGTACAGTAACATTTTTCTCTCCCACTGTTTTAGCCGACAAGAATATTATCCTTGTAAGAGACTTATACGGCTCAATTCCGAAAAATTTGTTTAAAAATTCAATTACCAATATTACCTTAAATAGTGGGTGGCTTAATCTATGATATCCGCTATTTCGTTTTTGCAATTATATTTCTTCGAGGGGTATTATTAAAAGCAAACCATGTAATCTTTATGGGCTAACCAAGTTGAGACTGATATTGAAGTACAGGGGATTGCCCAGGCGATTTTCCATCACATAAGGCTCATCGCTCAAGAGGCCAAAGGCGCGGTAAATTTCTTGACCGCCGACCAAACGATCCACCTCGTAGCGGTAATTGATCCGATAACCGGCCTGTACCGATAGCCAAACAAAGTCCTTGAGGGAGAACTCGTACATGGCCCGCAAGCGAATTTC
>VHAW01000051.1 GCA_016872225.1 Sphingomonadales bacterium
AGAAATAGCATTAAACTGAATCTAAAAGTAGAAGCGAAAAATATCTTTGAAATTTGTTTAAACATTATTTTTATAGGAATTTCATCATTATGTTTCGACAAGGCCTCGACCGCTTTTGGAAATCATACCTTTTTGCAGCATATCGGCTTTGATTTTGTCCAACAAGCCGTTGACAAATGCCGCGGATTGTGGAGTGGAATAAACCTTGGCTAATTCAATGTACTCGTTAATGGTAACTTTAATAGGAATTTCAGGGAATTGACTTAATTCCACACAAGCCATTTGCAGAATTAAAAAGTCTACTCGTGCTAGTCGTTCTGGGTCCCATTGTCCGGTATGGCTTTCAATTAAGGGCTGGTAGACGGTGGAATCATGGAGTAATTCCTTAAACATGGTGCTCACAAAGTGATCATCGCTTTGCCAAGATTTGAGCAATGCCTCAGCATCCGGAAAAGTCTCACCTTCAGAAATTTTATTCAAAATTTGGATAACTTGACGGTCGATGAGGTAACGGTCAGAATCCCAAAATAAATTGTGTTCCAATTGCCAAGGGCTGTACCAATCACCGGAAGAAATACACTTTTCAAAAACAACCTTGATGCCTGTGATCTCTCGCATGTCATCGAACCCATATCTGGCGCCAAGACATTTTCCATTGTTGATCGCTTCGAACAAAGCCCTTAACATATTCGAAGAAACCTCAAAATCTTCAACAAAACATAATTGAAGGGCTTTGCGGTACATGGCGTCCTTCTGAAGGATATCTGCTAGCGGATGGTTTGCAAGCCCGTGTCCAAGACCCAGTTGGCGATTGCGCTCAAGAAGTTTTCCAGGACGCTCTTTATCGCGAAGGTTGGCGTAATGAAGTAATCGTTCCAACAGAACGAAGGCCATTACCAAAGAACGAAGCGACAGCGTGGCCGAGGAGTTAAACTGTTGCGTTACGAAATGAAAGTCGTCCTGTCCCTGTTGCCTGCTTGCGAAAATCCACTGAAGGAGTTTGACGCGCAGATGGTGTCGGTTGATCATGATGGTACAGAGGCCAAGCGCTTTTGGGCTAATTGTATAGCAGCCTTGTGGGTGCCGATATTCTCGTTACCAGCCTGTTCAAAAATGGCCAAAGTCTGTTGATAAATATTACGGGTTTGTTCCATTGCCCAATTCCGATTGAATCCTTTGATTTCTGCATAGACATTGATAAGCCCCCCCGCGTTGATCACAAAATCAGGCGCATAGGCAATGCTTCGATCCATGAGTCTTTGCATATCGTCTTCTTCGGCCAATTGGTTATTGGCACCACCCGCCACAAGGCTGCAACGCAACAGAGGAATGGATTGGCTGTTAAGGGTTCCACCCAAGGCACATGGGGCATAGATATCCACATCAGCCTCTGCTACTTGGAGGGGATTGACCACGGTGAGTTCCTGATGTTTTGCTATCATGGCTTCGATGGCGGGATCATAAACATCGGAAATCAGAACCATGGCACCTTCGGTTAGTAAATGCTCGACAAGGTAGCTTCCTACATTCCCAATTCCCTGAACCAAGATCCTGCGACCTGCCAAATCATCCGTCCCGAAAACCGTTTGGGCACCGGCCTTCATTCCCATGTAAACGCCAAAGGCGGTCACCGGGGAAGGATCACCGGACCCGCCCATGTTTTCGGGCAAGCCGCTGACATGAGGTGTTTCCAAAGCAATCCACGCCATATCGGTTTTGGAGGTTCCCACATCTTCTGCAGTGATGTATTTGCCGGAGAGCGAATTCACAAAGCGTCCATACGCTCTGAACATGGCTTCGGATTTATCAGTATGTGAATTTCCAATAATTACCGCTTTGCCACCGCCTAGGTTGAGTCCCGCAACTGCTGCTTTATAGGTCATTCCTTGAGATAGTCGTAACACATCACGCACCGCCTCATCCTCGTTCCTGTAATTCCACATCCTGGTCCCCCCTAAAGCCGGTCCCAAGACCGTGGAATGAATACTGATAATGGCCTTCAGACCAGAAGCCTCGTCATGACAAAAAACCAACTGTTCATGCCCCATTTCTTGCATAGTGGCCATGGGGCCTTTGGCAGTGGTAGGCGATAGAGTATCAAGCATCGAGATGGGGTTAGGGGAAGGGCTAAGGTTTCTGAACGGGCAAAAATAACCCAAAGCCTTGGGTAATGACTTTATTTTGCGACGTGAAATCGATGGCAGCCCTTCTTAGGCATTTGCGCGGCCACGAAAAATGGGTGCTTCTCGGGCTTTTGTGCCTTTTGTTGACCAACCTCTTTGGGGTATTGCCACCCCAGATTATTCGTCGTTTGATGGATGCTGTGGGCCAAAACGAACCATCCAGCTTAGGCTTCCTGCTTTTGAGTTTGTTGGGGGCCACTTTGGCACGGGGGATCACCATGTATTGGATGAGGCAAACGCTGATTGTAATGTCTAGGCGTTGTGAACAGTCCATAAAGAATCACTTGTTTGCGCAAATTTTGGCGATGTCTCCATCCAAGGCGAAAGAATACGCAAGCGGTGACCTTATTTCTCGGATGACCGAAGACGTGGGCAAAATTCGAATGTTTTTGGGTCCCGGACTTATGTACAGCCTCAACCTCCTCGTGATGTTTGGGATGGTCATTGGTGTCATGCTACGCGTCAGTCCGCAATTAACCCTTTGGGTTTTGACCCCCTTACCCTTCCTTGTCGTAGGGATTTACCTGCTCAATCTTAAAATATTAGCCAGATCTGCAGCTATCCAAACTCATTTGGGGCGTATGACAGCATTTGTTCAAGAAAGCTTGGTGGGGATGAAACTGATCCAGGCCTTTGGAGCCGAACCGGGTTTCCTTCGGGCCTTTGACGGTGAACTTCAGGGGTACAAGTCCAAGAATTTGGCATTTGCCCGGGCGGATGCGATGTTTTTTCCATTGGCTTTGGCCTTGGTGGGTCTGAGCACTTTGCTGACGGTTTGGGTAGGGGGACAGCTCATGGCTGTTGGGCAAATTTCGTTGGGGAATATTGCCGAATTCATTATTTACATCAACATGTTAACCTGGCCGGTGACTTCTTTGGGTTGGGTGGCTTCCATTTACCAACAATCCAAAGCGGCCCAATCCCGAATTGAGCCCTTGCTTCAAGCAAGTTTAAGGCCCAATCGGGTCCAAGGTTGGTCAGAACCGTTGCCTTGGGCATGGTCGTTGAACCAAGTCCACTTTCAGTACCCTGATGGTAGTTTTTCTTTGCATATTCCAACTTTTGAGGGCCTTCCGGGGCAGTTCGTGGGCATCACTGGCACGATAGGGAGTGGCAAAAGCACCTTATGGCAAATGTTGGCAGGTCAATTGTATCCACAAAGTGGGAGCCTCAAGTTGGGAGCTCGTCCTCTCCATGAATGGAACGAGTCGGTTTTTTATCGACATATGGCCTGGGTTCCTCAGGATAATTACTTCTTTAACGATACCCTTATCACTAATCTTCGTTTGGGTGCACCCACAGCAGATCACCAACGCTGTATGGAAGTTCTGGAATTGGTTGAACTAGGCTCATGGGTCAGCAATTTACCTCATGGGCTGGATACCGTAATTGGGGAGCGTGGGGTACAATTGTCTGGCGGGCAGAAGCAAAGACTGGCCCTGGCGAGGGCATGGATTAGAGATCCGGAATGGATAATTTTGGACGATGCCCTTTCGGCCTTGGACAGCGGAACGGAGGAGGTTCTCATGCAAAAGCTTTTGGGTGATCAAGGTCATCGCGGAATAATTCTTATTTCTCTGAAAATCAAACCATTGATTCACGCTGATTGGATTTATGTACTGCATCAAGGGGCCATCATCGCCCAAGGACAACACGAAGAATTATTAATGAATTGCGAACTTTATGCACAAATGCATCAAATGCAAGTCCAAGGCAGCGGCTCAAATACCCCTGCGTCGCCTATTTTTGAAGCACAAAACTGATTTATGGATGATTTTTACGGAGGCGAGCGCCACAGGGATCGCGAAGAGGTCTTCAGCAAAAGGGTAAGGGCCGGCAAAAGGACCTATTTCTTTGATGTCAAATCCACCCGCGGAAATGACTATTACCTGATTCTGACCGAAAGCAAGAAAGGATATGATGACGGCCAGTACGTCAAGCATAAGATTTTTCTTTACAAAGAGGATTTCAACAAATTCCTCAGCGGTCTTCAGGAGGCTATCGATTATGTCAAAACAGAACTCATGCCTGATTACGATTATGATCGTCAGGAACGCGGAGATGACGATACGCCGCCCGCATCGTACTAAAATCGCTTCCTTATGGAGCGAAAAGAATTTCCCGAGACAGCATCGCTGAACCAAGTCGGAGAATTTCACGATTTGTTTCAACACCCAGTTCACAGCACTCCCCGTATTCCCGAGGCGGATCGCTGTAATCTGCGTATCAATTTGTTATCGGAAGAATTACAGGAATTAGCTCAAGCCCTTCAACAAAGTGATTTGGTGGAAGCAGCTGATGCTTTATGCGATCTGCAATATGTGTTGAGCGGTGCGGTTCATGAACTTGGCCTTGGGTCTGTCTTTGCCGAATTATTTGCCGAGGTCCACAATTCCAACATGAGCAAGGCTTGTGACTCCTTGGAAGTAGCCCAACAAACTGCAGATCATTACCTGCAATCGCGAGGCGAAAAATGCACAATCGAACAAGTAGGGAACCTGTACATGGTTTACCGGGAATCGGATCGCAAGACTATGAAGTCCATAGCGTACCGGCCGGCTGATCTTCGAAGTATTTTGAATAAATATACATCAGTTTAACGTTTGAATAGCTTTATCAGGGCCTTGTTGCTTCTCTTTGGTATGCACACCTCCTCTGCTGAGAACATTCCAGCTTACAATGAAACTCCCATCCCCAAATTGCCGAACCAAGAAGGGGTGCTCTGGAAACGTATTACCCTGGGTGCGGGTTGCTTTTGGTGTGTGGAAGCAATATTTGATCAAGTGGAAGGCATCCGAAATGTACATTCAGGTTATATGGGTGGAACGCTTCGGAACCCAACTTACAAAGAAGTTTGTACCGGTAGGACGGGACACGCCGAAGTGGTGGACCTGGAATACCGAAGCGATATCATTTCATTGCGTCATGTGTTGGAAATCTTCTTTGGTACGCATGATCCCACAACTTTGAACAGGCAAGGGGCGGATGTGGGTACCCAATACCGTTCGGCCATTTTCTTTTACGACGACGAACAAAAGCGAATCGCTATCACCTTAATTCAAAGCCTACAAACCGAAAAAGTATTTAAAGATCCAATCGTTACTGAGGTGAGTCCGGCTTCAGACTTTTATATTGCGGAGAATTACCATCAGGAGTATTTCAAGCTGCATGGCGAAGAACCCTATTGCCGTATGGTGGTTAGGCCTAAAGTCGAAAAATTCCAAAAACGCTTTGTCCAATTCCGTAGGAAATAGATTTGATTAAACGCTTACCTCAAATTCGCGTAGGGTATCGTTGAGCGATGTTTTGAGATCAGTGCCAGCGTGTCGCTTTCCGATGATGAGTGCACAAGAGACTTGAGCCGAACCGGATGGAAAGGTCTTGGTCATGGCGCCAGGTATGACCACGGATCTGGCCGGAACTCTGCCTTTAAGAACCTGGGTGACCGATCCACTCACATCGAGTATAGGGGAGGACCCTGTTAGCGTAACGCCAGCGCCAAGAACCACCCCTTGTTCCAAATGAACACCTTCCACCACAATGCAACGTGACCCCACAAAACAATCATCTTCAATAATAACGGGCCTGGCTTGGATGGGCTCCAAGACACCGCCAATTCCAACACCACCGCTTAGGTGAACCCGTCGACCAACCTGAGCGCAAGACCCCACAGTAGCCCAGGTATCCACCAGCGTTCCTAATCCAACCCGTGCACCCACATTGATGAAGGAGGGCATAACAACACAATCTTTTTCAACAAAGGCACTGTAGCGAATAATTGCTGGAGGGACAACCCTGATTCCTAACTGGGCGAAGTTGGTTTTGAGCGGCACCTTGTCATAGAATGCCAAGTCACCAGCCTCAAGGACCCGCGAGGTATGGGTGGGGAAATACATTAATACGGCCATTTTGACCCATTCATGAACCTCCCATTCGCCGTTGTCGTGCGGGGATGCAGTTCGCAACCAACCTTGATCCAAGGCGGCCATCACATCTTCCACGGCCTGCATCACAGCAGGTTCGGATCGTTGTTGGGTATTCATCCACGCGGATTCGATCAAAGTCCGCAAATCGTTGGCGCGATCATCGTGCCATGGTGTTTCGAAAGGCATGGGGTCAAAGTTTTACTTGGCTTTCCATTTGATGGTGCAACCCACCGGATCGACATGGGGGATATCAACCTCCAAACCATCCAAGGTATTCTCTATAGCGTCTTCCAAATAAACATTGGTCACCAAGTTGGGTTGTTCCCAACTATCGTCAATGGATCCATGGTAAACAAGTTCTCGATTGGAATTGAACAAAAAGGCTTCCGGGGTTCGCTGTGCGCCAAACATGCGAGCGACGGACTGGTCCTCGTCATGCAAATAAATGGATTCCCACCCGTACTGCTTGGCCAGGGTTTGCATTCCTTCAAACGAATCGATAGGGTACTTGCTGGGATCGTTGGAGTTCAGAAGCAGCACCCCAAGATTGTCTTCGTAATAATGTTCTATCAAGCGCACGATTCGATCCAAATATGCTACGACATAAGGACAATGGTTGCAAATGAACATCACCATGATACAGGATTTATCACTGACATCCATTAGGGAATGGATCTGCTCATCGCAACCACGAAGTTCGAAATAAGGGATTTTAGTACCGAGTTCCATAAAATTCAAAATTATTGGGTGCAAATTAATCAGGAATATCGAAGGATAATTGCAAACCATCGTAAGCGAGGAAAACCCCTTTGGGTAGCCTTTTCTCCACAGCGTCATGCAGGCCCAATTGATGGGAAATATGAGTGAGATAGGTGTGCTTAGCTCCGATTTTGTGAGCTTGTTCCAAGGCCTGTTCCAAAGTAAAATGCGAAGGATGAGCGGTATGGCGTAAGGCATTCAGGACCAAAACCTCACAATCTTCCAATAAATCGATGGTGGAAAGGGGAATCGCGTTGGCATCCGTGATATAAGCAAATGGGCCTATTCGAAAACCTTTGACCGGGAGATTCATGTGCATTACCGGTAAGGGAACAACAGGCATCCCATTTAATTCAAAAGGGTGGTCATCAATTTCGATGGGGTTTAATTCCGGGATCCCGGGGTAACGGGTGCCCTCAAAGGCATAAAAAAATTCCCTACGCAGGGCTTCCTGGACGCGGAGGTCCGCATAGATTGGCATGGGTTTTTGTTGCCGGTAATTGAACGCCCTCACATCGTCAGTTCCGGCGATATGGTCTTTGTGGGCATGGGTGAACAACAAGGCATCCAGGTTCTTCACGCCTGACCGTAACATTTGTTGCCTAAAGTCTGGTCCTGAATCAATGACCACCGAGGCCTTAGGGTGTTGTACCCAAACGGAAGAACGAAGGCGTTGGTCTTTGGAGTCCATGGAGAGGCATACCTCGCAATTACAAGCAATGAGGGGAACCCCTTGGGACGTGCCCGTTCCCAAAAATTCGACGTGAAGCTTGCCCATTTTCCGGACTCTTCACAAAGCATTCACCAGGCCAGGGGCCTGTGCAGCACAGTCTTCGGCATCTTCCAATTTTCCCCTTTCCAAAATAAATCGCTCGATTTCTTCAAGGGTTTCGATTTTGGCATCCAAGGAGAAAAACTTATTGACGATCACGACGCCCTGTTGCTCAAACAGGCAATATCCAGACTGAAAATTACCTTTCTCGTAACGAATGCGTAGTCCAGAGCCCTTAAACTTCTGTTCTAAAACTTTTAGTCGCTGGAGTAGTGCGGCTTCTTTGGAAGAGGTTTGAATCATAAGAACAGGGTCAAATTTAGGGGGCTTTGTGAAATAAGACCTTGAATATGACCGTAGATTTGCTACATGTTGATAAATAACCCAGGTTCTAGGGTGCTTGTGGCGATGAGCGGAGGATTGGATTCGACCATGACCGCCGCTCTTCTGCACGAACAAGGTCATCAAGTGGTAGGTCTGACAATGAAGACCTGGGATTATGCGGCTTCGGGCGGCAACCAGAAAGAGACCGGCTGCTGCAGCTTAGATTCCATCAACGATGCCCGCGAAGTAGCCGTTTCCCTCGGTTTTCCTCATTTCATATTGGATATCCGAGAGAATTTTGGGGATTCCGTGATTGATTATTTTGTTGAAGAATACCTTGCTGGCAGGACTCCCAACCCCTGCGTCATGTGCAATACCCACATCAAATGGGATGCCCTGTTGCAAAGGGCCGAACAGTTAAACTGTGAACATTTGGCTACGGGTCATTATGCTCGGTTGGCCACTGGAGACGATGGTAGGCGTTATGTGTTATGTGGTGACGACTTAAACAAAGATCAGTCTTATGTGTTGTGGGGATTAAACCAAGACGCTCTGAAAAAAACGATTTTTCCGATGGGGGACTATACCAAAGCCGCCATTAGGGCCATGGCCACGGATCGGGGTTATCGCAATTTGGTGAACAAACCGGAAAGCTATGAGATTTGTTTCGTACCAGACAACGATTATCGGGGATTTATCAAGCGTCGGGTTCCAGGTTTGGAACAAAGTGTACTGGGTGGGGCCTTTGTGGACACCTCGGGACAAACAATAGGCCATCATCAGGGATATCCCTTCTATACCGTGGGCCAACGCAAAGGTTTAGAGACGGCCTTTGGAACGCCCAAATACGTAGTTTCCATTGATGCTGAACGTAACCAGGTCGTGCTCGGAGACTTGAAGGATTTGGACCGAACCACCATGGTCGTGCATCAGTTGAATTGGCAGAAAATCGCTTCGGTACCCCATGATGGTATGGAAGCTGTGGTCAAAATACGATACAAAGATCCGGGGACCCCAGCATTTGTGAAACCGGATGGTCACAAAGTACTGGTGGAATTCATGGCCCCTGTCAAAGCCATAGCCCCCGGACAATCCGCTGTGTTTTACGAGGGGGATGCGGTCCTGGGCGGTGGTTGGATCCATTCCTCTTTGCCTATGGTGTGGGAAAGTCATCCATCGAATGCCAATCTTCATAATCCCTGAGCTCATGGTTATTTCATTCTTTTTGTTTATCCACAAAAGATTTTTTAAGGTCTGTTTGGGGTTTTTCATAATCCTGGGTTATTCAAACCAACTTTCTGCCCAGAGCGGTGAATGGTATTGGATTTCGTTTCGTTCCAAACCAGCAGGGTCATACAGTTTCAATCAGCCACAAGCTTTTCTCTCCGCTCGTTCCATCGCCAGAAGGGTTCGACAAGGAATTCCCCTAGATAGCAGCGATATCCCTGTTTATCAGCCATATGTAGATAGTTTACAAGTTGCAGGTGCCATTGTAAAGCACCGTAGCCGTTGGCTTAATGGGGTCACTGTTCGAATTCCCAACAATGATTCAATCGTTCGACAGAGGATCATGAATTTTCCATTTGTGCGGCAAGGCATCCCCAATGGCAGAGTATCAGGAACAGGTAGGTTCAAGCCCATTCAAAGTAAATTTCAGGATGAAAGGATAGTCCCCGTTTCATCTACGGAAATTCTCCCTCGAACCACTTCGGTTTACGGATTCTCAGGAGGACAACTTCGCTTGCACAAAGGTGATTATCTTCATGATAGGAATTTTCGGGGACAGGGGATGAGGATCGCGGTCTTTGACGCAGGTTTCGTGAACATGCCCGACATGCCTGTTTTTGACTCGCTGTATTTGCGTAACCGTATTGTGGACACCTATGACTTTGTGGATATGGATACCGGGGTTTATGAATTTGATAGCCATGGAACCTACGTTATGGGATGCCTGGGGGCCAATGTTCCAGGGGAATTGATGGGAACTGCGCCAGAGGCTCAATACATGCTCTACCGCAGCGAAAACAATGTTGGCGCTAGTGAAAATCCTATTGAAGAGGACAATTGGGTAGCCGCTGCCGAAAGAGCAGACAGTGCTGGAGCCGATGTTTTTAATTCTTCGCTGATTTACACCACCTTTGATAATCCTGCATTCAATCATGCTTGGTCCGATATGGACGGTAACACCGCTCGAATGACCATTGCTTCCGATTGGGCCGCCGCCAAAGGGATCTTGGTGGTGAACTCTGCTGGGAATTATGGAGGAGGTCCTTGGTACAAAATCGGAGCTGCTGCAGACGGCGATTCGGTTTTGGCCGTCGGGGCGGTGGATACCCTTGGGCAGCGTGCAGGGTTTAGCAGCATGGGGCCTACTGCAGATGGAAGAATCAAGCCCAATGTGATGTCGGTCGGTGCGGGTGCTGCCTCTTGCCAGATTCCTGGACCGGGGGTTGCTTGGATTTCAGGCACCTCCTTCTCGGGACCCATCATGGCAGGCTTGGCAACTTGTTTATGGCAGGCCCTGCCGGGGCATCGTAATATGGAAATCTTTGATCTGTTGCAACGCTGCGCCAATAGGCAGGCTAATCCGGATACTTTCAACGGGTACGGGATTCCCAATTTGCAGTTGGCCATGTCCTTGGCTGGGTTAACGCCCAATCGTATGAATGATTTGCCGCAAGTCCGGATTTTTCCTCAACCGGCTTCCTTGTCTGGACCGTGTAGTTTGGAATGGGGAACTGGTATCCCTGCGGGGGATTATCGCGTCACGTGGTACAATATGGCAGGGCAGGTGATGATGACCCAAGAATATACTCGTTTTTACGATGAAAGAAATTTAATGAGTTTGAAAAACAAACCTGGGGCAGGTTTGTATCTTATAGGTATTGAGGGCCTATCATTTCAAGCTCGAATCCCTTGCCTAATCGTCCCCTGATTCCGTTCATTCGAAATTCTCTGTGCCTCACCCTCTTAATAGGGTTGGTCTGCGTAGGGCTTGAGGCCAATGCATCATCGATGGAACGGGAGGACCCGCCTCGCAAAATTCCTCGCTATACGGTATCGGGGTATTTGCGAGGACAGAATGGCGAAAACCTTTTAGGTGCGACGGTTCAGGTGGAGGGTGCGGGCCTTGGTACGGCAAGCAATATCTACGGATATTATGCCCTTACCCTGGATTCTGGAACGCACAACCTGATCATTCAATACTTGGGTTTCAAGACCATCCGGCA
>VHAW01000052.1 GCA_016872225.1 Sphingomonadales bacterium
AATTGGAGTCGGAGTTCGAAAGCAAAGCCTGGATAGTGTACAACGGAGGTTTTGAGTGGATTAAGCATATTCACCAAGCTGATTTGTGGACGGTTTTGCTCAAGTCCATGGGAGGTGAATATGCCATGATGCCCTCCTTCCCGCGCCATCCCATCCTGAATTAATTCCCTTTCAGAAATTCTTTTTCAGAAATTCTTTTCCAGAAGATGCTATTTTCCTTTGCATTGTTGTTTGGTCAAAAAAAGGTCTTCCAACTCTTCAAGTTACAAGCCTGTAAATTTATTTTGCTTGGTTGGGCCGTTGGCCTGACAGGCTGCGCCAGCGAAAAGCCTGTCATCGAGCGTCTTCTCTGGGAAGGTAGTACCATGGGAACCACTTATATGCTTAAGGTGGCTCTAGTTCAAGATGAAGCCGGTGCATATGCGAATTTTGATTCGTCCGGGAGCCCTTCTGAACCGCTGTTAGCCAAACTTCCCACCCAGGAGGGATTAGACTCTGTGTTGGATCGAGTCAACGCTTCCCTGAGCACCTACAGGTCCGAATCAACACTGAGTCAATTCAATCGCTGTTCAAGCTGCTTTCTTGTAGATTCTATGCTAAAGAGGAATTTTACAGCTTCCATGTTGGTTCATGAGGCATCTTCCGGGGCCTTTGATCCTTCGGTGTATCCATTAGTCCAAGCCTGGGGCTTTGGACCGCAACCCCGGGATATGGGTCCTGATTCTTCAAGAGTTCAGGAATTGTTACAACTTGTGGGGCTCGGTCAATTTGTCTTGAAGGGTGATTCCCTTTGCAAAAGTAAGCCAGGTCAAATGTTGGATTTCAGCGCCATCGCCAAAGGCTACGGAGTGGATGTGGTGGGTTGGTACCTGGAGTCTTTGGGGATCCGCAATTATTTGGTTGAAATTGGGGGCGAGATCAGGGCATCGGGATGGCGAGATCCTGCGCAGCCGTGGACCGTGGCCGTTGAAAAGCCCATGGATGATCCAAGGGGTCAACAAAGGGCTGTCTTGTTGCAGATTCCTGTGCGGAATCGTTCCATGGCCAGTTCCGGTAATTATCGGAACTTCTACATGCTTAACGGTGTCAAGATGGCGCATACGATTCAAACCTCTACGGGGTATCCTACGCCTAGCGATGTTTTGGCGGCCACCATTATGGCCGATGACTGTATGACTGCGGATGCCTACGCCACGGCATGCATGGCCCTTGGTTCCTCAGGTGCCAAAGCCATGTTGAGCGAACACCCCGAATTGGACGCGATTCTGGTCATCGGTAACCCCAAAGCGGCATCCGGATACATCCTGTATGCCACAAGGGGAATGAAGGCTTATTTACCCTGAGTGGCGGGACAATGATCCAAATAGCGGTTAGGGCATTCGGCGCAGTCCACACCCCTGTCTTTGAGCAAGGGATTATGCGAAGCACATGTTCCCCTAAATTCACCTTTCTTGAGAACCAGCATCCGAATGGCCAATCCTGCAAATCCCAAACTCATTAAGACCAAAGTCAATACAAAGAGGGTGAGAAGCGATGACATCATGATGCAAATTTATACCCTGTTTCTTCCTGCTGTTTCCTTTGAAATCACTTAATCGCATTTTTTCATGCTTCTAATTCCTCCCGCTCCATCGGCCCCTTATTCCGCAAATGATCCTGCCCTTGCCGCTTTCCATCGAATGCGCCTTATGATGGACCAATTGCGTGAAAACTGTCCTTGGGACCGCAAACAAGATTTTGATTCTCTTCGCACCCTCACCGTGGAAGAGGTTTACGAACTCATTGATGCTATTGAACTTAGTGACTGGACGCAAGTGGCCGGTGAATTGGGCGATCTGTTTTTGCATTTGTTGTTTTATGCAAGACTCGGAAAGGAACAAGGTTTGTTTGACCTCGCCGAACTTTTGGACAACATGTGCGAAAAGCTGATTCGACGTCACCCGCATTTGTATGCGGAGGTGCAGGTCGAATCCTCCGAGCAGGTCAAAGCCAATTGGGAAAAAATCAAACTTGATGAAGGACGAAGCTCTATCCTCCAAGGGGTTCCGCATTCCTTACCCGCGATGGTTAAGGCGATGCGTATTCAGGAAAAAGCAGCTGGCGCAGGTTTTGACTGGAAAGGCAGCGAAGAGGTGATGGACAAAATCCACGAGGAATTGAAGGAATTATCGGATGCCAAAAAGGCCGAACATCGGGCAGAAGAGTGGGGAGACCTCATGTTCAGCATGATCAACTGGGCAAGATTTGAAGGCATCAATGCCGAAAATGTTTTGGAGGCCGCCAACCGCAAATTTATTGGTCGTTTCAAGGCCGTAGAGCAAGAAGCCTCCGATACCGGGCGCCTTGTGACTGATTTGACCATGGACGAAATGCAGGCGGCCTGGGACAGGGCCAAACTTGCATCCTCTGGATCCACAGCGTCTAGCCCAGGTAACTCTTAAGCATTTTGGATCGGCTGGTATGCCGCAAACGCTTAAGGGCTTTGTCTTTGATTTGACGAACTCTTTCACGCGTCAAATCGAAACGATCCCCAATATCTTCCAAGGACATGGAATGATCGATACCAATCCCAAAGTAAAGTTTAATGACTTCTTTTTGACGATCGGTGAGCGTCGCAAGAGATCTTTCAATCTCGTTGGCCAATGACTCTTGCATGAGAATGCTGTCGGATTTGGGTGCGTCTTCGTTGATCAGGACATCCAACAAGGTATTTTCTTCGCCCTGAATAAATGGAGCATCCATCGAAATATGTCTCCCGCTGATGTTCATGGTATTTTCAACTTCGTCCGTCGAAACATTGAGAAGGTTGGCCAATTCGGCAACCGATGGATCGCGCTCAAATTCTTGTTCAAGCCTCGAAAAAGCTTTGGATATTTTATTCAAAGAGCCGACCCTGTTTAAAGGGAGTCTTACGATACGGGAATGTTCCGCCAAGGCAGAGAGAATAGACTGTCGAATCCACCAAACTGCGTATGAAATAAATTTAAAACCGCGGGTTTCGTCAAATCGCTTGGCGGCTTTAATCAGGCCCAAATTGCCCTCGTTGATTAAATCACTCAGCGTTAAGCCTTGGTTTTGGTATTGTTTGGCCACCGAGACCACAAAGCGCAGGTTGGCTTTAGTCAATTTCTCCAAGGCGACCTGATCGCCTTCTCTGATTCTTTTGGCCAGGATAACCTCCTCATCTGGGGTAATTAGGTCAACTTTTCCAATTTCCTGCAGGTATTTTTCCAGTGATTGACTTTCCCTGTTGGTGATGGATTTGGTAATTTTAAGTTGACGCATTGACATAGGCAGGGAATTTAGATTATATCAAAACGCAATATTACAAAAAAATCTCGTAAAACCTAAAACATCCGCACCTGTGCTATGTTTTAGTTGTAATTCCATAAATTATGCTTACGGAACCTGCAAGCAATCCAAATTCTTCAAAGGAGTCATTAAATTCCTTGGAAACCGAGGAGAGTTGTCCAATAAGCTGGGGACTTTCCGAGATTCCAATGCATGTGGGCTCCGCGATGATTCGCCCGGAAGATCGTGGGAAAATCCGTGCCGTTGCCCTTCAAAGTGCCGAAAACCAAGCCAGGCAACAAATGGCAATGCTCCGTAGGCAGGCAGAAGCTCTGATGGAGGAGGCAAGACGCATCGAAGAGCGTCTGCTCTTATCCGTACAAATTTTTCAGGCGGATGTCAATTTCACTCCGGTGGTCGGTCAGGTGTACCATTTGTACCAAAGAGAAGCGGGGTCCAAGTTTCTGTCCCTTATCGGCCCAACGCAGTGGGGGAGCCATGCTCCTACTTTGGAACATCTTGGGGCCTTCCAGTATCTTGCCGATTCCACATGGGAACCGGTTTAAATGTCCTTCGAGTTCAGGAATTCACCAAAATAAAAAAAGGCTCCATAAGAGCCTTTGAATTATTTATCTACAGAAGGAATAAGAAATTGTTATTAATTTCTTTTTAGGAAAGATTTTTACTCAGTTTTGCAAAACAGAAACCTAAGCTGCAAAAATAAATCTACTGAGGGGCTTCTGCCCCTGATACCTTTTCTTGGTTTTTGCTTGCCTTACGCAGACCAAGTCCCAATGCTGCAACCGCTAAAATTCCTAAACCACCATCAATGGGTACAGAGGCGGCTGGAGGTGGGGGTGGAGGTGGGACAGGGGTTGGCGCTTGGGCCAGTGTCAAATCTGCGCTGAGTAATATAAGAGAGAGACAGATAAAATGACGTAAAGTCTTCATGAGTATTTCTTTATAACTTTGATTCAGATAGGCAGGGTATAGGTGGATTTAAAACAATGTTATTTATTTAGTAAGAATTTGCGAATGAGCTGCTGACGGTTTGTGGTAATTCTTGCAAAGTAAACACCTTGATTATAGTTTAAATCCAAAGGCTGATAGACTGTATTTTCTTCCAGTCGACGCGTGTAAACGACTTTGCCGGTGATATCCACGATTTCTATCTGTATAACTTTTTCGTTTTCCTCCAAACCGCCAATATTGAGTCGCTGGTTGGTGATGTAAATGTAAAGTGAACTGATTGAAGGGGTATTGACCGATGTAATTTGACCATTGAATTGGACTTCGAATCGGTTTCGAATTGAGCCAGTTTGGCTAACTGAGAAATTGTAAGGCGCAGAATTCAAATTATGCTGGATGCCGGTTGCAAAGTCTTTTATGGAAATTACAGTACCAACTGGGAATCCTTCCGATTGTGCAAGCGCAAATTGATAAGTTCCATGAATAGCAGCATCCATACCAATAGCCACCCTCTCAAAGGTAGAAGTACGCTCGGATAAGGCTTGAATACCCATGTCGCTGCTATTAAGCATGGAGTATAGGGAGATGCGATCATTGCCTTTTTTCTTTTCAGCGTCGAATTGCGGATCAAAAGCATGGGTTGTTGCTGGACTGAATGCAATTAAAGTCTGGTTGAAAGAATTATTCGGCCCAGTTAAATCAATCCATGCTTTCTCCATGGCCTGTGTGCGGAAGACGGTGGCATTGCTGTTTGTTCTCTGTCCATTGTTGAAGGTGACGGTATTGAGGGCAAAGTTTGCGGTTGGAATTTTAATGAAAATCCCTTGACCTGCTGAAATCTGACCATTGGGGATTGCACCACCTTGAGATCCGGCTATCCCGCCGGTTAGGTTCCATGATGCATAATCACCGTTGAGCGTTCCAAATGGAAATGTTGAGGCAACACGTTGCGACCAAAACCACAGGGCCTGATATAGCCCGGGGTTATCCGCAAGGAAGGTAGTAGCAGAAATGCTGGAGGGATACGGGTTACCAACAAGATTCCATCCACTACGACCTGGAGTGGTATCGCCACTGACTGTAGCTGTTACGACTCCGTTATTGAAGCGATTGGATCCGCTTGCAGAATAAACAACACGACCAGCCGTAGTACCAGTTGATGAATAACCAATGCCTGGGGCCATAACGGAATTTAGTGCAGGCCTTACCCAGCCGGTTGAAGCGTTGTATGTGTAGTGGTTTCGCGTATCGGTTGCACCTAATCCTGAGATTGTAAAACCACTAACAGGTGAACTATGATAATTGTAAATAGTATCGTTAGTATTTCCTGTCCACTTGGTAAAGTTTGATGAGCCGTTACCGGTTAAGGAGCTTCCAGTTCCTTGTACAAAGTGATTTTCGTTGATGGAGGTTGAAGTCGAGAGAGGATTGAGAATATTAATTCCACCATTATTTATGAGGCTATCACTTACGGTAATGGAATACGATGTTCCCGAATGGGTTGCAGAGCCAATGTTTACCGTTGCGCCAGCCAAAACTTCCATTTTCTCCACCGAAGCATTCGCGTTAACATTCACAGTTCCTGAGCTAATACGTACATTTTGGTTCGGAGAGGGTACTCCAAGAGTCCAATTTCCAGCGGTAGTCCAATCTCCATTCCCACTCCAAATGTTGTATTCAGGGATAGTTACGGTGATAGAATTGGTTGCAATCGAGATACAACCGTTGGCGTTTGTATAAGTGTAGCTTAAGGTAATAGTTCCAACTCCAGCATTGGAAGGATTAAATTCATAGTTGCTTCCATTCAAGCTAACACCGGTACCTGAGTACACACCGCCTATAGGAGTAGCCGTACCATTTAAGGTAACCACAGGATCAATAATACTAACTGACCCCAATGCATTCCATGTAATGGCCGTTTTGGCATTGACGTTAATGGTCCTTGTGGCTGTAGAAGTGCACCCTGAGCTGTTGGTGAATGTATAGACAACTGTAAAAGTGCCGGGCGTACTTGGATTAAAATTGGTGGTAGGGTTATTATTCACGGTGTAGGTTCCACCTGATGGTGAACCACCCGATAATGCAAAGGAGGGATCGCCTTCACATTGGTCAGAGAAAGACCCCAGGGAAACGGTAGGATTTCCGGCAACGGTAATAACACGGGTGTCGGTGAAATTGCTACCTAATTGGGCGTAGGTGTAAGTAATGGTGAAAGCACCTACTGAACTAGGATTGAATGTATTCCCGCTAACACCGGTCCCTGACCAAGTACCACCGCCTGGGCTCCCATTTAAACTTAAGGTACCTGAGTTATGACAAAGAGTGGTATCGTTACCTGCGTTGACAGATGGTAATGCAAGAACAACGATGGTTTTGGTGGCTGTGGATTGGCAGCCGCTAATATTGGTACCTATGACGGAATAGGTAGTTGTTAGAGCTGGTGTAGCAATAACGGTTTGGGCGTTTGAGGCACTTAAGGAACTACCTGGTGACCAAGAATAGGTTCCAAGAGGTAGATTAGTTGCGGTTAAGCTCACAGAGCCCCCCAAATTAACGGAATCCCTTGAGGAGGTAATCGAAACTATGGTTGTTTGGTTAACGGTCAGGCTTCGAGTTGCTGAATTCGAGCAACCGTTAGCATCGGTGTAGGAATAGACGATAGTATAATTTCCAGAGATGGTTGGATTGAAAGACGTGGCCGAGTTTCCGTCAACCGTATAGGTTCCACCTGATGGTGATCCACCACTTAAAGCAATCACTGGTGATCCGGTGCAAATTGTACTGAAAGCAGAAAGAGTCACGGTAGGTCTTGCGTTGACAGTAGCAACGACGATGTCGCTATAGCTAACTCCCAATTGGGTCACGGTGTAGGTTAAATTATAAGTTCCAGCAAAAGCAGGTGGGGTGAATGTTGAGCCACTCATACCTATTCCTGACCATGTTCCTCCTGCAGGATTGCCAGTAAGGGTGATAGGTGAGCTGGATGCACAAACTGTAAAATCGGAACCTGCAGAAACGCTTGGAGCTGGTTGAACCGTAATTGTAATGGAGTCTGATGATGAACAACCCGTGATGTTGTTGGTCACTGTGCAAACGTAAGTTGTGGTAGAGGTGGGACTAACTACTGGATTAGGCGTGGTACTCCCTACCATGTTGGTTGACGGAGACCAAGAGTAGGACACATTGCTGAGGTTGGTTGCCTGAAGTTGGGTATTCCCTCCGGAAGAAATGGTTGTAGCCCCTGTACTTAAGGTGAAGGAAGGGAGAGGATTGACCACGATGCTTGCAGATCCGTTCATGGTGTTTGAGCAATTTGTTGCACTCAAAGCCGAAACGGTGTAGCTACCGGCAGAAGACAAACTACTGAAGCTCAGCGCAGCTCCATTACCAACCAGTGAGCTTACTGGGGTTCCTCCAAGCGATAGGGTGTACGTAGTTCCAGATTGCGAACCAGAAAGGGAGATACTTCTTGTGGTCGCAGAGCCGTCGCATCGTTCTCCACCACCAGATACATTATAAATAGTTGGAAGCGGGTTAATGTTTGCTGTGTCAGAGGTCACCGAATTCACATTGGCTGCGACGCATTCGGACGAAGAGGTAACAGCACATCCCACCACATCATTGTTGGCAAGTGTCGTAGATGTGAAGGTGGAGTTAGAACCAGCAGATTGACCATTAACTGTCCAATTGTAAATAGGATTGGATACTGCAGGGGTTGTATTCACCGAGTAGGTGATGGATGTTCCGGAACAAACAGCGCCCGCTGCAGATGAGCTTACCATTACTTGTACAAAGTTGTTTGGGTTCACGAATAGCCTCGCAAGACCACTGAGGGATAAGGCCGATCCGTCCGAAACCACACATTGTAAGTATTTACGGTCATCAGCGATGGTGACATTCCCTCTATTGTAGCTGGCCGAGGTTGCTCCTACAATATTGGAGAACCCATTTCCCGTGCTATCGTTACTTATTTGCCACTGGTATGCAGATGCGTTGATTGCGGTAACACCGAATTGGGCTGCTACCAACTCACAGACAGAAGCGTCCTGGCATTGGGTTGTAAAATTAACGGTTGAAGCTGCGTTAAAAACACGACCGTTTTCCATAATTGGTTTAGTAGCGACACTTCCAATGGAGAATTCGGTCCTTTCGGTATTCCAAATTAACGCAGAGGGGGTTCCATTGAAGTTAAATCGAATATTAATGAGGGTTGCGGAAGAGGCTGCCAGAGACACGAAATCGAAATAGGCAATCCTGATCGTATTATTGGAATCAACCACAGAAACTTGGGTTCCACCTACCAGTGTCCCAACTGTATCAATCCCCGCATAGGTTAATCCACTTGAATTATAATGAAAAAATGCGGTAAAGGCACCACAATTGCTGATATTTTGGATTTGGACTGGGACTGTAACAATCCCACCAGATGCCGCAGATATTGGGTTCAAGGTGACCCTTAGCTGGGCAAATCCCAAGGAAATTACCGAAAAAGTCAAAATAATCGCTACAATTAGACTTTTTTTCATATAAAACGGTTGTAACCTCCAAAGGTAATTAAGATAGCTGAAATTTTGATATAATAACCTTAAAACTTAATAATTAGGGGTAGGGATAAAGGGGTTTTGCAGGCTTGCCCCTCGGTTGGAATCACTTGCAAGATGTATTTTCCAGCGGACAGCATGTTCACCATTTCAGACAAATCCAAGATACCTTGGCCCGAATTGAGGGATTTAGTGAAGGTTGCGACTTGACGACCCAAGCCGTCTTTGAGGGTTAAAGCGATGTTCCCTGATAAGGAGGCAGGTAGGCCCAAGTATACAGCACTTCCCGGAGATATAGGATTTGGGAACAATGAAAATTCGGTGTTGCCTTGAGAGGCTTTCAGTTCAAGTTTGGGAATTGAAAGCTTGGCGGCTATCTCCTCTCCCGCCAAATTCGCGATTTCGGAACGGGCCAGGAAAGACAATTGTGAAGGAGAATTCAATAAATAGGTATTGTTTGATGCCTTGAGGGAAAGAACTAACATAGGATCCAAAGGTTTGAAATCCACAGGTAGGCCATGAATAGAATACCATCCAACCATCGCCCTCCTGTCCTTTTGGCTAACATATATAGGCTCATCAATTCCAGGAATTCGTGCGTTAGTAACTTCAAACCCCTGCGGTAGCTCCATTTCAAATTGGAATGAGTTTGCCTTAAGATTTTCCAAAGGGGTCACTGGGAATAATAATTCTTTGTAAGGCTCGAAGTATTGGATACCATGGGACTCAATGTTTAGCAGGTGTTCCCTCCTTAGAACAGGAGTATACGAAGCATTTACATCGCCAAAAGAAATTGTTCGGATATTTCTCACAAGACTTTGATTGTTGATTACAATGTTGATGGTATCATGATACCAATTTCCCGGGCCACCATTATCAAAGGAGCCACTGATTGAAAGATCTGCAGCCCTTCGAGCAGTTTGTTGAGCGTCATTACTCAAAATGAAGATTCCAAATGAGGGATTGTTCGCGACAGGAGTCACGTCAGCAGCTTTGAGTCTTAATCCGTTAAGACTTCCTAATCCTAGAGCATAGGTATTGATGAGGGAAGCATCAGCGGTTGTTATTCCCCCATATGCTTTGTTGGTCAGGGTGGTTAGACGATATGTTCCATTTTGGAGACCTGCGAAGAAGTATGAACCTGAAGGAGATAAGGCTACCGAGTCTTTTGCACCGTTAGAATGTATTAAAAATGCCCAGCCGTCATTTACCGGACTTTCGGAGATGTTATCATATTGGAGTCTACCTGACAATAGAAAACCAGAAAGTGAAGGATCAACTGTTATTGCGATGGTATCTGATCCGGAACATCCGTTGGTGTTGCTAATGGTGAGAACCCACCTAGTTGTGGTGGCTACATTGACCGAATTGGCCGTAAAGGTTGGATTAGGAATCGATGTGAGGTTGAGACTACCATTGGGGTTAGCACCTATGGATGACCATGAAAGAGTTCTGCCCGGTTGAACATATTGCAGAGCTGGTATTAATTGAATGATTGAGCCAGGAGCGAGAGAAAAGTCCGATCCAAGATGAATTTCAGGTGTTGGAGAAATAACTACCGAAGTAGTTGTCGACAACACGCATCCTTCAGGCGTGGTAATGGTTAAGGTATAGGTCGTAGTGCTGGACGGATTGGCTATAGGATTTGCAATTCCAGGATTGCTAAGTCCTGTGGATGGGGTCCAGTTATATTGTAAAGCGCCTGCAAACGGGTATTGCGCAAGGCTACCAGAAAGCTGAATACTTCCACCTCTGCAAATGTTGTAATTGTTCCCTGCAAAAGCAGTAGGAACATAAACTATTACGGTGTCAGCATAGGAGCAACCCTCAGGATTTGTTGCCGCAACAATGTAAGATGTCGTCGTGTTTGGCGATACGGTGTTTGTGGAGGCATTGACCCCATTGGACCACTGGAAGCTTGCTCCTTGAATGCTTGCGGATGCGTTGAGGGTCACAGGTGTTCCACAAAAGACTCTGTCCGATCCTGCATTGACATTGAAAGGTGGAATTACAACTATGGTAATTTGTAAACTGTTGGAACATCCGTTAGCATCAGTTCCAATAACCGTATAAGTTGTTGTGGAGGAGGGGCTTAGTATGGGGTTTGAAGCATTTGGATTGCTAACCCCAATAATGGGTGACCATGTGTAATTAGACCCACCCGACATGGTTATTTGAGTAGAACCCCCTTGGCATATGGAAGGCGTACCATTGTAGCTTATCACGGGTAATGGGTTAACG